>DATGOZ010000055.1:0-2853 GCA_035305395.1 Taishania sp.
TAGAAAATTATCAAAGGAGGAACGAGGCGAATCGCACGTCGTACAAAGAAGTTACGTAATCCGATACGACCACGTATTTTCCATTCATTCAATAAAATTCGAGTAATCAAAAAACCACTTAAACAAAAAAACATGCGAACACCAAATTCACCCGAGAACATTGGAAAAACACGCCTTTCCATGAAATCAGTTTGCGTCAACATAGCGTCAGAAATATCCATGTGAGTCAACACAACCAATATCACCGAGATAGCACGAATAGCATGAAATCCTTTGATGTAATTTAGATTTTGCAATTGAACGTCTTTTGTTGATTAATTGAATAAAACGGATTCTCTTACCGAAAATCAATCTAAGATAAAACAAAAGTAATATCATTTTTGAAACCTCAATCGTATCGAAAAATTAAAAATAAAAGCACCTCCTTTAGAGATGCTTTTGTGAAGTTCGAATTTCCTTATTTCTTGATAATTCTTGAAGAATATGAACCCTGGTCAGCAACAACATTTACGAAGTAAACTCCTGCTGTCTCTTCCAATGTCAACGTTGTTTGAACTGAATTATTCATGTTCTTTTCAGCAACCACTCTTCCGTTCAAATCTGTAACAGTGATTGTGACATTCGTTAACTCTGATTTAAAGTTCAACGTAACTGTTCCTTCAGTTGGATTTGGAAATAATTTGATGAAATCAGCATTTACTTTATTTACAGCAACTTCTTCCTCTTCTTCAATTGGAGCATTTAAAGCAATAATCTCTTCTTGTGTCAATACTCGGTCGAATACCCTAATATCATCAATTGCTCCTTTGAATTTCTTTCCAATAGTATTTCCAGCACATCCAACGTATATTTTTTGAAAGTTATCACACGTCATATCTGGATACGTATTCTCAACACTTCCTACAAGAAGTCCATTTACATAAATACGATTCGAATCCTCCGCATAAACACCTACAATGTGATACCACGAATCATTATTAACTAACCCTTCCGTGTTTTGTGTATGGTTTGTTGTACCTGAATAAGCAGTATACAAGTTAGGTGCAAACGTTCCATTCAATCCAACTGACCATCTTTCAAAATAAAACATTTGAAAACTTGCATCTTGCAACAAGCTCATCTCCAATGTCTTGTACTATTGATATTGATAAACCTAACAGTAGTAATACAGTAAAAATTTTATTCATAGCATTTATTTTTTGAACAAAATTGTCCAAACACTTTATGAAAGAGCTATTTCATTTTACCATATCCTATTTCTGTTTTAAGTTCCCTTGAACACAAAAAGGCAACTCGTCAAAATAAACGTGTATTTCGCGAGCAAATAATAGTAAACAAATAGTGATTTATCTTCCTTTTTTCATCAAACCTTGAACAGAATAACTTCCTGCCCCTAAAATCAAAATGACGATATAGGAAACAAGGTAAAATAAGGGTAATTCCATTTTTTTGAATCCATCATCTAGGTGTACCACAAATACGATAACGATCATTGTTATGATTAGAGGAATAGACGCCAAACGAGGAAGAATTCCTAAGAGGATAAACAGGGAACAAACAATTTCGGAGAATACTGTCAAAATTAACGACAATTCAACCCCCAAACCAATTGGATCTGCAAATTCGAAAGTTCCGTTGAACAATTTCACCATCTTTCCATACCCATGTGTGAGCATAAAACCTCCTGCTGCAATGCGAATCAACAATAAGGCTAAATCAACGTTTTTTGTTTGTTTTGGATTGTTTAATAAAAATTTAAGCATGCTATTTTATTTATTATTTATTTGAATAACTCTCTAAGTTAATCAACTTGTTCATCGGATGTTTTTTCATCACTCGTTTTACAAACTTCTTATCTTTCTTTATTTTATTATTTCCAATGGCTAATTCAAAAACTTTAGAGAGTTGAACAATTGGAATATGTATAATGTACAATAAACGTCTTGAAATCGTAACACTTGATTCGATTAAGTATGCCGAACCATTCGTTAACTCGATCACAAAAATTTGCGAATAAATGTTGGATCGTTTTTGTTGATCTGAAGTATTTGTTGGATTGAAATAATTGTTCAACATGCCATCACAAAAGATAATTTTCTTGATATCGAAATAAGGAATAAAACTAGAATCTTGTTCTAAATTCACTTGAATTCCAGTTTCCAAAATTTCAATTTTTCCAACAACAGTTCTTCTTCTAACAAATGCATTAACAACGAAGGCAATTCCTCCTGCTAAAAAAGCGTATCCGATACTGATGAACCAAATTTTCTTACTATCCGTCAAGTCATCCATATTCGACAATATGAGTGCAATTCCAGTAAAAATGATTAAAAGTCCCATCAAGGAAAAAACACCTCGTTGCAAAGAATTAAGCTTTGCGTTGAACAGTTCAAATTGCAATGGAACTCCATGTGAACGAAATGTATTATAGGCTTGTACAAACATATCACCTAAAATAACAAGTTTTTTGATATCAAAGTATTTGAAGTAATTCTTCTTTCGATAACTGCTTCAAAATTGTTGTATCTGTATGAATGAGTTCATTCGTCAATTCACGTTTTCGTTGCTGTAATTCCATGATTTTCTCTTCAATGGTATTTGGTGTAATCAAACGGATTGCAACAACTTTATTGGTTTGTCCGATACGATGTGCTCTATCGATAGCTTGATTTTCAACTGCTGGATTCCACCATGGATCAACCAATACTACATAGGATGCTTCGGTTAAATTCAATCCTGTTCCACCAGCTTTTAAGCTCACCAAAAACACACGTGTTTCGTCGTCTTCTTGAAATTGCTTCACCTGCGCTTCACGATCTTTGGTTTGACCGGTTAAATACGCGTATTTTATTT
>DATGOZ010000056.1:0-2852 GCA_035305395.1 Taishania sp.
GTAACAGTTGATGTAATGCCATTGCAAGATCTTGGGAATGGAAGTCGCATTTACATTGCTCTAGCCAATAAATCTTACTCATACACGGGCGGAACCAACGGTGAAACTTCATTCAAGCACATCTTTAGAAAAATGCTTCCAGCATCAAATGGTGCCTTTGTTGCCAACCTTCAAACCAACCAAACACAAACCTTTAATGCATCATACACTTTCACTGTTTCTAGTGTTCCATCACAAATGGATAACAATTTCTGGAACTCAGATTTTGAAGTGATTGTTTGGGTTCAAAAATCAAGTTCCAAAGAGGTTTGGAACGCAACAATTGCGGAAGAAGGTACATTGGGCATTGAAGACGGAGATTCAGACGAATTCGGACTCATTGTTTACCCAAATCCGGCCGACGACAATACTGTTGTGATGTTTGATGGACAAGGAAACGAAGATGTTGTGATTGATGTTTACAACAGTCTTGGACAGGTAGTTCTATCTGAAAACAGAAACAACCTTCAGGGTCGTCAACGCATTGGATTGAACACAACTGATCTTGAATCAGGCATGTATATGGTTCGTGTTAGACAAGGCGACAAGCTCGCATCAAGTCAGCTGATGATAGCGAGATAGGGAGAATACATCGAGAGTTTAGCTCCGGTTATTTTTGTTATTTGCCCATACCTTCTTACCTTTCACAATTGAAAATCAATTTGATAGGTCATGAAATATGCAATCGTGTTACTTGCAACCCTACTCTTCACCTTGCCCTCATGTAAAAAAGAACGACCAATTGGACAGTCATCCAAGTTGTTCGATGTAGGGTTTTCCATTCGATCCTCCACAAATCCTCTGTTTAGTCCATTCGTATCTTATAATTCGTCTTACGGTGTACTGGTTTTTAACAGCTTGGATGACCTTCACGATCTTGTGCAAGTTTTGGAAACATATGATTCAAATTTCCCCTTTAACCGCGAGAGATCAGCTGAAATATTATCGATGATTTCAGCTATAGAAACACATGGTTATACATTAGAATCTAATTCTACAAATGAAATATTTATTGATGATTTTCAAGAATTGTTAATGGATGCTTTCCCCCTAAGTGATGAGATTTTGCTGGCTATCATTGATCTTAATGAATCTCCAAATCTGTCACAAGGTCATTTACCTTATAACTTCATGGAAGAAGTGTTTGTACAAAACTGTGGATTGTCCCTGACAGTCGAAAACAGTCTATTGAGCTCTAATTTACCAGTTGACAGTAAAAACTTAATAGTGTACGGAGATCAGAATTTTAAAGAAAGAAATTATGCTTTCGAGGATTTTTATAACAGCATAGATGGATTCGATTCTTATTATGAAATGGTTCAAAACACAAATGCATCAAATCTTCAAAATGGTATGGATCCTGCAGATCCACAATTTGATAGGTTTGAAATTGACCATGAATTTTTGCAGTTGTTCATGAATGTAAACAGAGAAGTTTACATAGATGGATATTTATTCAAAGTTTTCAATGAATGCAGATTGTCAATAATCAAGGGTGCGCTGCCAGACGCCTATGCTTCTGCCAACATGCTGGATGGCAATGGATTAATAACACCTCCAACAGGAATCACTGAACTCGAAACTGGTTTGTCGGTTGCCACGATGAATAATTATATTCCTTTGAATTATGCCGCTGCAAGTATCGAATCAACTGTTATTCAAGATAACGGAGAAGGAAACTTATTTGCGAGACCTGCCAAATATCTGGAAAAAAGAGAAGACCCATGTCCAAGATCCTTATTTTCGTTTGACCGGGATCAGTCAGATGCTTTGACGATAGAATTTGATAGTTATACAAACCTTGCCTACAATGGTGGTACCTTTTATCAATATTGGTTATTTGGTGACGGAACAGGAAGTTTCCAACCAGACCCAACTCATACCTATGCTAATGCGGGGACTTACACTGTAAAATTAATTACATTCAACGCACAGTGTGGTTGTTGGGATGTTGCAGAAGTAAATATGGGGATTGGATACTCAACTAAAGCATGCTATATTTCGAACTTTCAAATGCTTCCAACTACAACAGCCGGACAATATAATTTTAGCGCATCTGCATCAGAAGATAACAACTCAGCAATTCAAACTATTATTTGGGATTTTGGTGATGGTACAACTTCCTCGGGTAGTTTAACAACTTCTCATCAATACACCCAGTCAGGAATTTTCGATGTAACACTTATCGTGCATTTTACAAACTTATGCTACACATCATACACCCAGCAGGTAACCGGTATTTCGGCAGTTGCCTGTTGCGACGTCAAAGATAAAGAAAAGGAGGTTACTAAAAGTGTTTTTGACGATGATAAACTCAAGTTTAAAATGAAAGACAAAGCTTATGGTGAATTAAATGGAATAGGTCAACTTTTTGATGAAAAAATTAAAGCTAAACAGACTTTTTATAAAAAATCATTCGGTGTTTGGTTTCCCAAGAAGGCAGATATTCATGACTTGAGAATTTCAGGTAAAATATATGCACTTGACATTGAAGGTGGATGTCTCTCTACTGCAACAGATATACCGTTCACACAAGGATTCGCACAAAATAAAACTCATGTTACCAAAAACTTAACTGTTGCAGATAATTATGGTCTTCAAAAAAACAGCGTCAAGATTGAACACAAACTATTCTACAACAATCAATCACATGATGAAAACATTAAATTAGGTGATTGCCCATGAAAACTTTTCTAGCTGTATGTATCATTGGTATAATGATGTTGTCAAATTTGGGTTTAACGCAAAATAACACCCTATTTAATTTTGGCAATGGAGTTGGTATTGACGCACATTATTTAGCAAGCGACAAT
>DATGOZ010000057.1:0-2944 GCA_035305395.1 Taishania sp.
ATTAAAAGTAAATTTGGCCTAAATGCACAACGGGTTGCTTTTATCTTCTAATAGAAATTCAAACCCACATACATCACAATCAAAAAATTGCAGAAGTAATCTCTGATCGCATCATCTTGTCAACGGTTGATGATGGAGTGGATTTGTTGGGCAACTTGTACTATCAAGGATTTGACAGAGTCGTTTTGCATGAAAAAAATATCACTCCAACTTTCTTTGATTTAAAAACGAAATTAGCGGGTGAAATACTTCAAAAATTTGTTCAATACAACATGCCACTCTCAATCATTGGTGATTTCTCAAAGTTTGAAAGTAAAGCATTACACGATTTCATCTACGAGAGCAACAAAGGGAAGCATATCAATTTCATTAATTCAATCGACATGTTATTGACTCCGTAATTTTTCATAAATTGGAGAATGGAAATTTCACAATGAAACTCAAACTCGCTTATATTGGATTCATGTTGTGCTTGGTTAGTCAAGCTCAGACAATTTCATTTGCACCGGGAATCAACTATGGTCGCTTTTATGATTTGAGTCCAAACGAAGGACATTTTCATGCTGAATACAAGCCTCAAGTTGGATTTTGCTTCGGAGTAGAAATCAAAGAAATTAAAATCGATACCCTCATCAAAATTGGATTTGCACTGAACTATCAAAACTACGGTGGTTCGTTTCTTGTCCGAAATGGTGGTATGGGAAGCTCTATAAGTCATGAAGGAACAGTCTCTCAAGGAAGACTAGGAATCGAATTTTATCCCTTTAATTTCCGTTTTTTTAAACACCTCCGACTTCGTGTTGGAACATCCATGAATATTTTGTTGCACAAAAATCTATCTGGAATCAAACGCTGGTGGTATATGGGAACACCTCCAAACCACGGTACAATGGAGCTAACTAAACTTGATAATTTTATGAGACCAATCACCTGGGGAGCTCATGCAAATATTGGATATGAATTTGAAATTGGAAAAATCGTCATCGAACCTCGTTATGCTTTTTACACTTCATTTTATTCAGAATTTAGTGAAATACAAGCCAACACAAAATCCATGCGTCATACATTGCAATTGGCTGTGGGGTATCGTTTGAAATAAACAACTCCCCCCCAAGCTTAGCGCTTCATTTCTTGAATGATTTTATTCCGATGTGCATCCCCCCATTTCTCCATTGCAAGTAAAACATCATTCAATGTACGACTATACTCTGTTAATTCATATTGTACTGTAACAGGCTTGGTATCGCATACTTTACGACTAACTAATCCATTCATTTCAAGTTCTTGCAACTCTTTAGATAAAATTCTAGGAGAAATCCCTGCCTCACGCGACAGCTCGTTGAATCCCTTCTTACCATTTCGAAGAATCGAAAGTAATACCAATTTCCACTTCCCTCCTACAACATCTAACGTATCACGAATTGCTAATTTAGCTTTTGAACAACGTTCAATACTATGTTTTTCCATTCACTATACTTTTTGTAAGTACTATTCTTTTTGTAACAGATAACAAATATATAGTTAATATATTGAATTTTGTGAGCAAATCAAAAAGTAAAAAATTATGTCACAAAAAGTTATCAAAATTACAGGATGGGCTCTAACTACCATCATAAGTTTAGTATTAATCATGAGTATTTCAATGAAACTCACACAAAATCAAACTGCTATACAACAAGCAGCCAATTTTGGATTCAATGGTTCAACCTACTTTATGATTGGAGTTATCGAACTAATTTCACTCATCTTGTTCATCATTCCCCGAACTGGTGTAATTGGATCACTACTATTAATTGCTTACATGGGAGGTGCAATTGCTACACATGTACAACATCAAGATTCAATTACAATGGCTGTCATCATTGAAACGTTAATTTGGATTGCTGCGTTGTTACGTTTTCCAGAATTGAAACAGCGTCTATTTGGAACAAAAGCAATTTAATCGTCTATCTTTATTTTTTCCATTACTTTTATGGTATGGAAAATAAAAATTTGACATGCTGTACAACGGAATGTAAAAAACCGTTGGATAAAACATATTGGAACAAACAATGGGAAAACCAACAGACCGGATGGGATATTGGTTTTCCCTCTCCTGCAATTACTGCTTATGTTGATCAAATTGCAGACAAAACCGCTTCCATATTAATACCTGGTTGCGGTAGCGCATATGAAGCAGCTTACCTTGTCGAACAAGGATTTTCAGACATCACATTAATTGACATCGCTCCTGTCGCAGTTCAAAAATTGCAGGAAAAATTCAAAGATCATGCTGCGATTACAATACTCTGTGGGGACTTCTTTGAACATACAGGACAATACGATTACATCATCGAGCAAACATTTTTTTGTGCACTTCCTCCAACAATGCGACCGAAATATGTATGGAAAATGCATCAATTACTCAAACCAACAGGTCGCTTAGTTGGTTTACTTTTCAATCGCCATTTTGAACAAAATCCTCCATTCGGTGGTTCAAAAGAAGAATACGAAAACCTGTTTTTCGGTTCATTTTCTTGGGATCAATTGGAAACAAGTTCACTGTCAATACAGCCCCGAAGCGGATCCGAATTGTTCATTAATTTTCAGAAAAACGAGAAACATTTGGTTGAACTATATGCATTCACTGGATTGACATGCACCAATTGTGTAGAAAAAGTTACTTCGCTATTGAAAGCTATTCCAACAGTTTTACAAGTTGTTTTCAGCACGAACTTTAGTGAATTAATCATTGTTAGTTCGGCACCAATTGACATCAAAGTTTTAGAACAAGCAATTGCCTACGACGAAATGTATCGCATTCAAAAATTTGTTCCTAGATAAATCAATCAATGTTTATACAACACCTGTCATTTTCAATTTCGATTGCTTTCATTTCATGGATTGCAGGCATGCTACTTCATGTGTTTTTGATGAAAACAACTTTTTACAAGAACCAACTGAG
>DATGOZ010000058.1:0-7560 GCA_035305395.1 Taishania sp.
AGCATTAGGTCAAGAGCTTTGGGCTAGTGATTTTTCTGATCCATCTGTATGGACTACCGGCACTTCAGGACAAGGAACTTTTGAAATTGGTACTGCACCAGCTAGCTTTACGCAATATTTTGGAGCTGTTCAAACACAAACTCCGTCAAATGGTTATGCATTCTTTAATGGAGTACAATACTTAGTTGGAACGCCATCTGCAGCTCCTCAAAATACGTGGGTTCAAACAGAAGCAATCGATTATACGGATGAAAGTTACATTGAGATTACTTTCTCTCAAAGTTATGTTGCTTTCAATACAGATCAAACTTTTGTTGAATTCTCAAAAGACAATGGTTTATCATGGGAGACTATTGAAGTAAACTCTGAAGTTCTTGTAAATACGAAGGTTTCGAATAGTTTAAGTTTAATTTTCGAGACAGAAAATACTACTGAAGGTATTTTGAGATTTAGATGGGAAAATACTTCAACTAGTCCACAGTATGGTAGTGGATATGGTTGGGCAATTGATGATGTGTTTATCCGTGGACTGGCTGATTATGAATTAGTGTCAACATATAATTTCCACCACGTTGTTGGATACCAATATTCAAGAACTCCGCTTACACAGGTTCAGCCTGTCGTTTTCAGAGCAGGAGTGAAGAATCAAGGTTCTTCTGATTTGACAGACGTTAAATTAGTATTGGATATTAATAGCGGTGATGCTACAGAAACTTCACCTGCTGTGACAATTGCATCTCAACAAGTAGATACTTTAGAGGCTTCATTTACACCAACTGCTGTCGGACAATATAATGTAGCAAGAGCGTTGGAAATGGCTGAAACAGATGACAATCCTTCAAACAACGATATACCATCTGTATCTTTTGAAGTAACTGATTTCATCTACAGTATTGACAAAGGAACAAATTTCACAGATTATCCTTTAACATCTCTTTCTATCGGAGGTAATCCTGTTAATATTGATGGTGTAGGTATGTCTTTCGATATCTTCCAAAATCAAACTATTTATGGTGTAGATTTCCGTTTCTATACAGGAACATCTTCTGATGCAGAAGTTTATGCAGAGTTGTATAAAATTATTCCAGATGCAGCAGAATTACCACAGTTTTGGGGAGCTCCAATTGCTGAAACAGATATGTTTACTTTAGGAACACAATCTGTAACAAACATTTATACATTAGCATTTACTCAACCAACTCAATTAGTAGCTGGTGAAACTTACTTAGTGTTATTAAGATTTGCAGGAGGTACTATCAAAATTGCAGCAGGAGGTACAATTGAAACTGCTCAATCTTGGTTGAGCGGTGATCACGCTAACAGATGGGGTACTTTCAACACGGCTCCTGTAGTACGTGCTAACTTCAACCCAGAAGCAGGTATTGCTAACAACAGCAAAGTGGTTACAGAGGTTAATGTATTCCCTAACCCTGCTAAAACTACAGCAACTGTTGAATTTAATGTAGTTAATTCTTCTAACGTATCAATCGAAGTAGTTGATGTTACAGGAAAAGTTGTTGCTACTAAATCTTTGAACAATGTTGCAACTGGTGCAAATTCAGTAGAATTTAATGTTTCTTCATTAGCTTCTGGTGTTTACACTGTAGCAATCAAATCAAATGATTCAAAAGTTACTAGAAAATTGACTATTCAATAATTGAGTAATTTAGAAATATCGGAAAGCCGTTGATTTTGTCAACGGCTTTTTTCTTAAAGATAAATTGAGAACAATGGATGTTAAGATTGAAGCAAGCTGGAAAAAGATATTAAATCAGGAGTTTGAAAAAGACTACTTTGTGAATCTCACTCAATTCGTTAAAGAAGAATATGCAAGTCCAAATCATGCAATATTTCCTCCTGCAAAGATGATTTTTAGAGCTTTTGACCATTGCCCTTTTGATGAAGTGAAAGTCGTTGTATTAGGACAAGATCCTTATCCAACAAGAGGACATGCGAATGGTTTATGCTTTTCTATTAATCCTGATGTTCGACCTTTTGCAAAAAGCTTAATCAATATTTTTAAAGAGATTCAAGAAGACTTAGGTCAACCAATTCCTGAAAATGGAGATTTGACTCGTTGGGCAGATCAAGGTGTATTGTTGCTCAATTCAATTTTGACTGTTCGAGAAGGTGCTCCACAGAGTCATCAACGCAAAGGATGGGAAAAATTTACAGATGCTGTAATCCAAAAGATTTCGGACGAAAAAGAGCATGTGGTTTTCTTGCTTTGGGGAGGTTACGCACGTTCAAAGGGAAAAACGATTGATAGATCTAAACATTTAGTACTAGAATCAGGTCATCCTTCTCCAATGAGTGCAAACCAAGGGCTTTGGTTTGGGAATAAACACTTTAGTAAATCAAACGAATATTTAATAGCAAAAGGAAAATCACCAATTAATTGGTAAGTTGAATCGATTCAACTACTTCATCAATCGTTTTTGTCGAACCATTCAATTCAAGTAATTTTTGAATTACCTGGTCAATAATAGCGTCTGGACAGGATGCTCCAGATGTAATTGCAATTGTTGGATATTCTTTCGGTAAATAATTCGTGTATTCTTCCAGTTCTTTTGCATGAATATTGAACGAACGAATCAAATCATGTGATTGAATTTCACTTGCGTCTTTGATAAAATACGTTGGAAATTTTTGTTCTAGCAATTCTACCAAATGTGTTGTATTTGATGAGTTGTATCCTCCAACTACTATGGCTAAATCTGCATTAACTTCCATCAAAGAATAAGTCGACGTTTGATTGTCATTTGTCGCATAACATAGCGTATCTCTGGTATCAGCTATGTGATTCTTTATAGTGTCAATACCATATTTTTCAATCATAACGTTGCGGAGATAATCAGCTATTTCTTGTGTTTCTGTAGCTAACATGGTCGTTTGATTGACAACCCCTATTTTTTCTAAACTCGTTAGTGGATCAAAGCTTGCTGAGATACGATTGGCAAAATGCTCGTTGAAAACATCAATACCAACTTTCCCTAAAATATAATCTCCAAGAATTTTAGTTTCCTCGATATCTTTTACAACCAAAGAAGGAGCATTTAAGCTACTGTGAGAAAACGTTGCTCTCGTTTCTTCATGATTGTATTTTCCATGAATAATGATCGTATGCCCATCAGTACCCAATTTTTCAGAACGATTCCAAACTTTTTCTACAAATGGACATGTAGTATCATATTTTTCGATATTCAAGCCGATAGATTCAAGTCTGTTCATGATTTCAACCGTAGCACCAAAAGCAGGGATGATGACAACATCGTTTGCATTCAACTCTTCCCAAGGGATTAATTGATTACCGCTTGTATCTTGTAAAAATTGTAAACCATGACTAATCAAATCCTCATTGACTCCGGGATTGTGAATCATTTGACTCAATAAGAAAATACGTTTTCCTGGATTCTCATTGATTGCTTTGTAGGCAATTTCAATAGCGTTTTCAACACCATAGCAAAAGCCAAAGTGACGAGCGATATAAAAACGTATTGTTCCAAAGTCCAATAAAGTTGGGGTAAAATCCTTCTTACGTGGATCTTGTGATTTACGTAGTGACTTAACTTTGCTAATAATTGGTGAGCGATAATACGCTGGAATATCAAAACTTTTCATATCAAAACAAAGTTAGTGATTTTGATTGAAAGGAATTAGTTAATTGAAAAATTGACTTCATTTGTAACATTTGAACTGTTTGATTATTTTAGTCACATGAATTTAACTCGCAAACAAAAACTCAACTACTTATTCAGTTTACCTGTAATCGTAGCAGCTCTCGGATACTTTGTTGATATCTACGATTTATTACTTTTTTCTATTGTTCGAATTCCTAGTTTGAAGAGCATGGGATTGGATGTCGATGCGTATGGAACAATGATTCTGAATTGGGAAAAAGGAGGGTTACTCTTAGGTGGTGTTTTGTGGGGAGTTTTTGGAGACAAAAAAGGTCGACTCTCAGTTTTATTTGGTTCAATTCTAGTGTACTCAATCGCAAACATTGCTTGTGGACTCTTACCCCATGTGCATTTTATGGAAAAACAAAATGCCTATGCTTTATTCCGTTTTATTGCAGGTTTGGGTTTGGCAGGTGAATTGGGTGCAGGAATTACATTGGTTTCAGAATCATTACCAAAAGAATTGCGTGCAATTGGAACTTCCATGGTTGCTGGTTTTGGATTGTTGGGTGCTGTAGTTGCTGGTTTAACAGCAAATTTAGCAAGTGATTGGACGATTTCATATTTCATCGGAGGAGGAATGGGTTTGATGCTTTTAGTACTTCGAATTGGAGTAGTCGAATCTGGTATCTATAAAGGAATTGAACAAAAAACGGATGTTGTGAAAGGGAATTTTCTTTCATTTTTCACAAATTACGATCGTTTTGTTCGCTACATGAAATGTATTGCAATTGGTTTACCAACATGGTTTTGTATTGGAATTTTAGCTGTTTTTTCAAATCAATTCGGTCCAGCGTTGGGTATTAAAGAAGATGTTGATCCCGGAATTGCAATTTTGTGGGCTTATGTAGGAATATCAGCAGGTGATTTTGCGAGTGGTTTTATCAGTAATTTGCTAAAGTCGCGTAAGAAAGCAATCTTTTACATGATGCTTTTTACCTTGGTCGGTATTGCATTGATGTTGTTCGGAGGAACGAAAACAGCAAATATGTACTATTTCTATTGTATTTGGTTAGGCCTTGGAACAGGTTATTGGGCTTTGTTTGTGACAATGGGAGCAGAACAATTTGGAACAAATATCCGTTCAACGGCAGCTACAACAATTCCAAATATGGTTCGTGGAACACTCGTTTTGATGATTATTCTATTTAACTATTTCAAACCTACTTCAGGTGTTATTGGCGCAGCCGTTATAGTTGGTATCATTGCATTTGCTTTAGGAATTTATTCGACATTAACAGTTTCTGAAACTCACAACAAAGATTTAGATTTTGTTGAATAATCTCAGATGGAATAATCCTTTTTGATGAAGAAATATTCGTTATTTTTTATCATTTTTGTGATATGGAGTTATTACATTTTATTTTTCGTTTAGGAGTTGTATTTGCCATTTTCGGATTCATTTGGGGATTAATCAATATAGGAATCAAATTACTAACGATTGGTAGACAAAGACAAACGGCAGAAATCTATATTCTCAAAGCAGTTCAGTATTTGCTGTTGGTGGATGTAACGTTCTTAATCTGTTACGATAATGTTATCCCTAGCCTGAATTATCAAAGTCAACTTGTTTTTGGAGCAATTGTTTTAGCAATGTATTTCATCGGGAAATTACAAAATAGACAGAACAAGCAAATGATTTTCAAGATGTATACGAATGGAATGGTTCAAACCGATTTTGGGTTTAATTTGAAAGCTGAAATTGGTGTAATACTGCTGGCATTGGTTGCTTTTTCTCTTTTTTGTTACGAACCTAATTGGGCTTTTAATCCACTATCAAATTGGTTTAAAAATTCTATTTTAGATATTGAGAGTACACCAATTTTTGGTTTTATATTCAAGGTAATTGGATTCTTCTTTTTGGTGAATATTTTAATGAAAGTTATCAATTCAGTGATGATGTTGCTTACTGGTCAAGCATTTCAAAAGAGAAATGAAAATGACGAAAGTAGTCGCAATGATGAAAATCGTTTTGATGATTACGAAGAAATTCAATAGGTATGAATTTTATTGATATACTCTTAATCATTCCAATTGGATACGCAGTCTTTAAAGGTTTCAAAAACGGATTCATTATTGAAGTCTGTACTCTCTTAGCTTTGTTGGTTGGAATTTATGCAGGAATTCATCTTTCGGATGGAACAGCGAATTTTTTGAAATCAAATTGGGAGATTAATTCAACCTATTTACCAGTCATTGCATTTACACTAACATTTGTTGGAGTTGGTGCAATGGTCTTTTTTGGTGGTAAAATGCTCGAAAAAATAGTGGATGTGGCAAGTCTCACTCCAGTCAATAAATTGTTGGGTGTACTTTTTGCCTTGATTAAAATCTTTTATTTCCTTAGTTTTTTCATCGTGTTGATTGAATCGTATGATGAAAAAGGGAATTTTATTCCGAATGAGACAAAAGAAGAATCATTGTTATATAATCCAGTGAAGGAAATTTCGTTGACGACCATTCCACGAATTAAGGAAAGTACCATTTTCTTGAGAAATTCATTGAGAGATGAACAAGATTCTACAGGAATGACTGTTCAACAAATCATTCGTGCAAAAGAAATTGCAGACAGTTTGGGAATTGATGCGAACGATTTAATCGAGTTAAAACGCATCCACGACGAATACAAACTTGATGAGATTAAGGAATAATTTCCAAAACATCTTCGAAGGATGTTATCGGAGGTAAACAACCAAATTCTTTTGAACAAACGAAGTAACTTTTGTTTTCGGTTTGTTTGAATTGACCCAGCGGAATTTGATTAGATGCATAGCCTACAAGTACATTTGGGTGGTAACCTTTGTGTAATTGATCTAGCCCACCAGTGGGGTTTGAAATCACAATTTGATAAAATCCATGAACTTGTTGTATGAGTAAAATTCCCCAGTTGGAATAACCAGAACCATAATATTCCATTCCATCATAGATATTTGTCAATTGTTGTTGCGCAATTGCAATGTAGTTTTGATTTTCAAAGAAATGGCCCAATTTCCAAAGATTAATCGCCATCATTGAATTGCTAGAGGGAAGCACATTGTCGTTGATATCCATTTTTCGTGCAATGAGCGTACTGTTTTTATCCGTGAAATAAAACATTTTACTATCACCGTTTTGGAAGTGTTCAATGACATAATCTGTCAAATCCTTCGCTTTTATTAGATAAGTTTCTACTCCACTAATTTCATAAAAGCGAATGAATGCTTGAATGATGCTAGCATAATCTTCTAAAAATCCAGTGATGCGACTAACTCCATTTTTTCGTGTTCTCCACAATTGCAATCCGTCTAATTGATATTGTTCTATCCAACGAAGGATTTTATGTGCAGCATGTTTCAAGGTTTCATCATGCAAAGCGGTGTAACTATCGCATAATCCAATTGCCAAAAGAGCATTCCAAGAGGTCAATAACTTGTCATCCGTTCCGGGTCTTACACGATGATTTCTTTCAGAAAGTAAACGTTCATTGATTTTCCTAATTTTTTCTTCTAGTTCAACTTCAGTCAATTGATATTTTGATTGTAGTTCTTTGTCCGACAAAACACGAAGTGGAATGAAATTTCCATGTTCCCAATGTCCACGTGCATTGATAGAGTATAAATCAACCGCAAATTGGTAATCATCATTTAGTATTTGTTCATATTCTTCCAACTTCCAAACATAGAATTTACCTTCTTCACCTTCACTATCGGCATCAAGTGCTGCAAAATATGCACCCTCTTCGTGTAGCATTTCACGTTGCAACCAATCAATTGTTTGTTGAATGACACGCTTGTAAAGTGGTTTTTTGAAATACTTGTATGCTTCACTGTAAACAGAGAGTAACTGTGCATTGTCGTACAACATTTTTTCAAAATGCGGGACTTTCCAAAGCATATCGACT
>DATGOZ010000059.1:0-3958 GCA_035305395.1 Taishania sp.
GGAACAAGCATTAGTTTGTATTGTTTTCTCGCATTGGCTTCGGCATTTGTTTTGTTTGCAATTGCAAGTTATCGCACGGCAAAGAAAGGGGTTTTCAGCCAGGTTTAATTTATAAGAATGGAGAAAGTAGTCTAGTGATTCGTTCAATAAACTTGCGAATTCGATTTCTTTTTCTCCATTTTGAATAATTTATTTGGATAGCGTGTTCCAAATCTTTATCGAAGATTTCAGCTAATTCAATTGCTGTTTTTTCGTCGTATATAATCGCGTTAACTTCAAAATTTAAATCAAAGCTTCTTAAATCTAGGTTGGCTGTTCCGACAGAGACAAGTTTTCGGTCTGTAACGAAGGTTTTTGCATGAACAAATCCCTTGTCGTATTGAAAAATTCTAACACCGGCACGAAGTAAATCATCGAAGTATGATTGTGTTGCGATATTGACGATTTTAGAATCGGCATGTTTTGGAACAAGCATTTTAACTTCAATACCAGATAGTGCAGCGATGATGAGTGCTTCTTGGAGACTACTTTCTGGAATGTAGTATGGTGTTGTAATTAAAATTTCTTGTTCAGCTAAGTTGATCGCTTGAATGATTGAATACAAAATAGACGGAATTTCGGAGTCAGGACCGTTTGATACAATTTGTACAACAGCCTTGCTCTGTTCTTTTGGTTTTATTGTAGGGAAGTAATTACTTGTAATTTGAAGATTCTCGTTACTACAAAAATTCCAATCTGCAATAAAGACTTGTTGTAGCCCATAGGTTGCATAACCTTCGATGCGAATGCTAGTATCTCTCCAAAACAACTTGTTTTTATAGCCGTTGATGTATTTGTCGGATACATTAATCCCTCCAACAAAACTAATTGTACCATCAACAATGACTATTTTTCTGTGATTTCGATAATTAATCCTATTTGCCAAATATATGAAGCGAATTTCATTAAAGGGGAATGCTTTAACACCTCCAGCGATTAATTCTTTAACAATATTTTTTCGTATACCACGACTTCCATAATCGTCGTAGATGAATCGAACTTCTACACCTTCTTTTGCTTTTTGAAGGAGAATTTCTTTGATTTTGTTTCCAATGACATCGTTTTCAAAGATGTAAAATTCGATATGAATGTGTGATTTTGCATTTTGTAACGCTTCAATCAAAGGAGGGAAAAAGTTTTCACCGTTGATTAGTAATTGGATGTCATTTTTGGGAAAAATTGGTGCGCCATCTGTTTTTCGATTGGCAAGTAAGCGAATCAATTCTTTGTTGTGGATGACGGAAGTATTTTGTTGAAGTGTCGAATCTTTCTGCAAATCGAGCAAATCTGACTTTAGTTTATTGAGAAGAAGACTGTCGGCACTAATTTTTTTTGAATAGATTTTTCTTTTACGGTAGTTTATTCCAAACAAGAAGTAAAATAAAATCCCGAAAACTGGTACAAAAAAAACGAGCAATAAGTATGCGAGAGTTTTACTTGTAGAACGTGTATCTTTAATTATTTGTATGCAAACAATTATGCAAAAAAATACATAAAATAATTCAATGAAAAACAATAGAGTTGATGCATTGATATTCATAGGTTTTCAATTTTTTTGTAAGATAGTAAAAAGGTTTTACATACTTTTTTTTGATAAAAATAAAATCTAACTCAATATTTTGTAGTAATTTAGGTGCGATTTTTTAACAATCAGTTAAATTTTACTACGTTATGAAAATACTATTATTAGTTATCGTATGTTGCATTCACTTTGGCAGCATGGCACAAAACTGGAGCTATCTCGAATCAAATGAAATCTATGGAATTTCCGTTTCTGAATCAAGTTTCGAGGATAAGTCTGCGGACATTAGTCATGCTCGATTAATCTTTAAATATGAAAATTTTTCCGATTCTGAATTGGAGTTAACATTCAATAGAGAAGTTGCTTATGGCGCTGATTTTATCCAACAAGAACAAGATTTTAAAGTGATTATTCCAGCAAAGTCTTCGGTTGAATATACAACTGAAAATGCGAATGATAAAACCTATTATTTGTTTGTAAAGGACAAAAATGGTCATATTAAAAGCACATTGAGAGATTTTAGAATTACTAATATTAAACACAATTAATATGAAGCTATTCAATCAGATAACGAATTTGGTATTGGGATTAGTAGCGACTAGTTCTGTATTTGCTCAATGTGAAATCAATGCTTCAGCATATCCAGCTCAAATATACTGCGGTCAAAGTTCAGTATTAACAGCTTTTGGTACAGGTGAAGGAACAGTTTTGATGAACGAAAACTTTAACAGTGGATTTGGTCCAGGTTGGAGTGGTACTCCTGGGGCAACAAGTTTCAGTAATCCTTGTTCTCCAAACGGTGTAGATGGTACACCTCATGCTTGGATGGATGCCAATACAAGTGTGCCACGTACTTTGACTTCGACATCTTATGATTTAACTACTGCTACGGCAGGGGTTACAATTTGTTTTGATTTGAAATTTGCTGTTCAAGGTGCAAATTCTCCTTGTGAGGGACCTGATGAACCAGACGAAGGGGTGTATTTCCAATATTCAATTGATGGCGGAACTACTTGGGTTACTATTCATTACTTTGATCCAAATGGAGGAAATGATCAACAACTTGTAAACTGGAATAACTGGTGTTTCCAAATTCCTCAAGCTGCAATTACATCAAGCACAATGTTTAGATGGCATCAAACGGCAGACTCTGGAGCAGATTATGATCACTGGGGGATTGATAATGTAGAAATCACACAAAATGATGTCTTAGCTGAGATTATTTGGTTGCATGATAATTATTCATATGGAGTAGGAAGCTCGGGAGGTGCAAATCCAAATGTTGTGACTCCAACGACAACTACGACATACGACGTTCAAATTACGACAGGTTCAGGTCAAGTCTGTACAACATCTGTTACAGTAGTTGTTTTACCTCCAGTTTATGAAGTAGATGTTGATGTAACTCCAGCTTCAATCTGTCCTGGAGATTGTGCTACAATTACAGGTACTGCTCGTCAAGTATTAGATCCAGGAGGGGTTGAAACGTATGAAAATAATGAATTTGCAATAGTTGCTACGACTAATACTTCGGTTAATATTAATGTACAAGGTATCAATACAAATTCAATTTATAATGGATTGATTGATAATGTTACAATTAATGGATTCAGCTTTTCCGGAACTTCGGTTTGTACTAATTTTGGAGGTTGTCCATGTAATGGAGCAACAATTTCTTTTGGGTCAACTTGTAATGTGAACACATCAGGATTTACTGTAACGTTGACCTCTCCAGGTGGTTGTGAAATTATTTTAGCTCCTCAAAATGTGGCTTCTGGAAACTATACAAACACAGTGTTTGTTCCTGTTGGTGGAACTGCAATTGGAGGTTCATTTCCAGCAGGAGGACCATGGGATCCACAAGAACCATTTTCTAACTTGAATGGATGTGACCCGAATGGTGTATGGACAATTACATTTAGTTCTCCTGGATTTGGAGTTGGGGTAGGTACATTCAGTGGATGGAGTATAACGTTTAATGATCCTCCAATTTATGGTCCAGTGACAGCTACTTGGTCTCCTACTACAGGTATGAGTAATCCAACAATTGCAGATCCGAATGCAATAAATACGCAAGCTTGTCCAACTACAACGACTAACTATACGTTGACTGTTGCAAATGATACTCCTGGTTGTGCAATACATCAAGAGCCTGTTTCTATCATCGTAGATAACTGTAATGGATGTGTGAATCCAACAATTGTGATCGACCAACCAGTTGCTGTATGTTCTCCAAGTACTGTTGATCTGAGTGGTACAATTAACCCAACGAGTGATGCAGCTACAGTTACATTCCATACAAGTGCAGCGGATGCTCAAAATGACGTAAATCCAATTTCAAGTGTTGTAAACACTTCTGGAACATACTGGCTAAGAGCAGAAAATCCTTCTGCGGAT
>DATGOZ010000060.1:0-19760 GCA_035305395.1 Taishania sp.
CAGTGAGTGCGTTTGGTGGAATCTTGATTGCAAACACAAACATTGATGTTGCAACAGCAGAATTGATCAACGAATTATTCTGCGAAGTAATCATTGCTCCAAGTTATGCTGCAGAAGCAATCACAATTTTGCAAAGCAAGAAGAATCGCATTATTTTAGTTCAAAAAGAGATTGAACTTCCGAAAAAACAATTCAGAACAATTTTAAATGGTGTTTTGGAGCAAGATAAAGATTTCAAAACAGAAGTTTCAACTGAATTGGAACCAAAAACAAACACACAACCTACAGCTTCTGAAATAGAAGACTTACTATTTGCTAACAAATTGGTGAAGCATACAAAATCAAACACAATTGTATTGGCTAAAAACAAAACATTGTTGGCTAGTGGTACGGGACAGACTTCACGTGTAGATGCACTGCAACAAGCGATTCACAAAGCGAAGACATTTAACTTTAGCTTAGAAGGAGCTGTCATGGCATCTGATGCATTTTTCCCGTTCCCTGACTGTGTAGAGATTGCTCACAAAGCTGGTATTACCGCAGTAATTCAGCCAGGTGGTTCAATCAAAGACGAATTGTCTATTGATTATTGTAATGAGCATGGTTTATCCATGGTATTTACAGGAAATCGCCACTTTAAACATTAAAAAAATCGATTTTATCGAAAAAAAGAAACTTTTTGTTCATTTTTTCGTAGAATCTAACTAACATTATACCTATTTAAATAAAAAAGGGCGATAAAGATGGGATTATTTAGCTTCTTAACACAAGAGATTGCAATCGACCTTGGAACGGCCAACACACTTATTATCATGAATGATAAGGTAGTTGTTGACGAACCGTCCATTGTTGCTAAAGATATTCAAACCGGAAAAATTGTTGCGATTGGTAAAAAGGCGCAACAAATGCACGGGAAAACTCACAAATTGATTGAAACAACACGTCCATTGCAAGATGGTGTTATTGCGGATTTCCAAAGTGCGGAACAGATGATTCGCGGAATGATCAAAATGATTAATCCTGGGAGAAGTTTGTTCAATCCTTCATTGAGAATGGTTGTTTGTATCCCTTCCGGAATTACAGAGGTGGAAAAAAGAGCCGTTCGCGACTCTTGTGAGCACGCAGGAGCAAAAGAAGTTTACTTGATTCACGAGCCAATGGCAGCTGCAATTGGTATCGGTATCGACGTTGAAGAACCAATGGGTAACATGATTATCGACATCGGTGGTGGTACTTCTGAAATTGCTGTAATCGCTCTTGGAGGAATTGTTTGTGATAAATCAATCCGTGTTGCTGGAGATGACTTTACTGCTGATATTGAAGAATATATGCGCCGTCAACACAACATCTTGGTTGGTGAACGTACAGCGGAACAAATTAAAATTGAAGTTGGTGCAGCGTTGCCTGAATTGGACAATCCACCTGCAGACTTCGCAGTTCGCGGTCGTGACTTGATGACGGGGATTCCAAAAGAAATCATTGTAACTTATTCTGAAATTGCACACGCATTAGATAAAACAATTTCAAAAATTGAAGAAGCAATTTTAAGTGCTTTGGAGATGACTCCACCTGAACTTTCAGCGGATATTTATAAAACAGGTATCTATTTAGCTGGTGGAGGTTCGATGTTGAGAGGATTAGACAAACGTATTTCTTCAAGAACAAAATTGCCTGTACACATTGCAGAAGATCCATTGAGAGCAGTAGCAAGAGGTACAGCAATCGCATTGAAAAACATTGATCGTTACCAATTCTTGATTAGAGACTAAGTAACATGAAAAAAGTACTTTTTGCTTCAACACTCATTTTGTTTGCTTGTAATTCTAATAAGGATGAACGTTTTTGTGAATGCTTAAAAGTTGGGGATGAACTCAACACTGAAGCAGCTAAATACGGTTCAATTGCTTTGGATAAAATTACAGACGAAGATGTTGCTAAATTGAAAAAATTAACGACCCAAAAAGACAGTATTTGTGAACCTTTTGAGGTGATGGGCGGTGAAGAATTACTTAAGAAAAAAGAAGCGTGTAAATAATTTTTCAATTTTACACAACCATTTTAATAGTACAAACGTCTATAGAATAGGTTTTATATTCTTGCAGAGATTTCCTGAGAACGAGTTGAAAGTGTAACAGCGGAAAATTAGTTCTCAGGTTTTTTTATTTTATCATCACCCCTTTTAATCCCAAAGTCGGAATATCAATCATATTCTCATCAGAAATAGATCCAGGGACGAATACAAATTTTTTGTCGTACATCACATCTTCTACCCAGAAAGAAACCCAATACTCATTTGCTAACGCAAATACATCTTCCATGATTGGTTCAATCTTCGCTGCTTCATTTGGCAACAATACTTCCAAGGAATGACGCAAGGTAGATGTTTTGATCTTTTCACCTGTTTCCGGATTTTCACCATAACCTTTGCTTGTGATGATGATTCCTTCCATAATATCGTCACGAAGATTCAATAGGTACACATTGTACATTGCTTCATTCAACTCATTCAACTCCTTCGCGACAACAATTGCAACATTTTCAACTTTTGGACCTAATAATTCTTCTCTCATTGCTTTTTTGATTCCTTGACGATTTGTTCTGCAAAAGTAATATACTTCAAGAAATCTGATGAATGTCCGACTTTTTTTAATTGTTTTATACTAGCGTTCGTTCCATCTATTGTATAATTCTTTGATTTTTTCTGACCCAAACGGACAATAACCAAATTCTCCTCAGGTATCGTAATGATGTATTGACCTAAGATTGCACGACAATAGACTACCGGAGATGTATGTCCTTGATACGTCCAAATATGCAACCCATATTGGTAATTATCGATTCCGTCTTCTGTTTGCATTCCAGCTGGAATATGAACCATTTCTTCCATGTAACCTCTCGGAATAATTTGTTCACCATTCCAATTACCATTATTCAAAATCAAACGTCCTAAACGCGCAAAATCGCGTGCTGTAGCATACAGACAACAAAATGCTTTTTCGTCCCCATGCTCTTTATCCAAACTCCAATAGGCATCCGATTCCATCCCCAATTTCGACCACAATTTCATCGAACAATATTCTGACACATTGTAACCTGTTGCTTTTTGAATAATGAAACCCAACAATTGGCTGTTTCCACTTTGATAAATGAATTTCTTTCCTGGTTCACCAATTCGCTTTTGGCGTGTCACTAAACCATACAAGTCCGAACCATAATACGACTCTGCGTTGTTAGACAGCGGGTTTTTACCACTTTCAGTCCAATCCAAACCAGATGACATCAACAACAAATGACGAATCGTAATAATTGACAAATCTTCGCGTTTGAATTCTGGTAAATAATTCGCTACTGGCTCGTCCAAACTCTTTATTTTTCCTTCTTCTAATGCTACTCCAACCAACAAAGCAACAACAGTTTTGGCAGCTGAAAAAGAATTTGACAAAGTAGATTTACCATGTTCACCCCAATATTTTTCAAAAATCAACGTATCGTTTTTCATCACTAAGAATGCCGTACTTTGCAATTCTTGATTGTACTGTTCAAACGCATCTGAACTATACGCATTCAAATTCGTCTTCCATTCAAAATTGGGGCTCCCTTTTTTGACTAGACGTGTAGGAAAGTTATTTAAATCATAAATTGACGGACCTGTTTTCCCCGACAAATAGGTCAAATAAATTCCTTTGTACAGATACGTTCTACCCGAAAGAAGAATAAATCCGTTGATCAAAATGAATAACGCTAAAAATACAAACCCAAGTACCTTTAAGCCTTTGAATAATAGCCTCGTCATATCTTTAACATTGAAGAGTGAATTTCTAGACGTAAGATAATCTAAAAAAATGAATTGTTTAGCTAAAATTTAATTCGACTGTGATAAAATCTAAAATTCCTCATCATTAAATTGACTATTTTTGTAGCAACAAACGACATGAAGAAAAGTACAACACTATTATTTTATTTTTTAAGTATTTATCTCATCGTACAATTTATTTGGTGGGGGTATCACATCATCGATTTATCGGATCAAATTGCAGGTGATTCACCAAACGCAACCAAACGCATGGTGATGATTCTTGGAGAAGGAACTGTGTTTTTGGCTATCGTCATCTTTGGTATTTTTCGTATTCGCAGAAGCATCCGTAAAGAGTTGGAATTTTCTAGAAATCAAAACAATTTTTTATTGTCGATTACGCACGAATTAAAAACGCCAATCGCAAGTACACGTCTTTACTTACAAACGTTACAAAAACGCAATCTTCCGGAAGAAAAAAGAGAGGAAATTTTGCAAAAAACTTTAATGCAAAACGAACAATTGGAACGATTGATTGACAACATTCTGAATGCCTCTCGATTGGAAAGCAAACGTCTCGTTTTGCACAAAGACCCACTCAATTTGAGTGATTTCTTAACTGCCATTTTGGAACGTTATCAGCGCTTGTATACATCGATTACGTTTATCAACAACATCGAACCAGATATTTCAGATGATGCAGATCCGTTTATCATCGAAACGATTGTCAACAACCTCATTGAAAATGCCATTAAATATGGTGGACAAGAAGGTACAATTACATTGGAATTAGAGAAAACAAATCGCATTCACATCCGTGTGAAAGATTGCGGGCAAGGTATCCCTCTCACCTATCAAAAAGACGTTTTTAAAAAATTCTTTCGTATCGGTAATGAAGAAACTCGAACGCAAAAGGGTTCTGGATTAGGATTATTTATTGTCAAACAATTGGCTCAACTTCACAACGGAAGTATAAAATATTATCAAAATCAACCTACGGGTTCAGTCTTTGAATTAACTTTGTAATCTCACTTATTTATAAAATTATGAAAAACCATTTTGGACTCATCATTCTTGATGGCTGGGGAATTGGAGACAAATCAAAATCTGATGCAGTTTATCATGCAAATACACCATTCATGGATCACCTTCTCAAGACGTTTCCGAACGCAACACTTTTAACGAGTGGTGAGCATGTTGGTTTACCTGATGGTCAAATGGGAAATTCAGAAGTGGGACACTTAAATATTGGTGCTGGACGTATTGTTTATCAAGAATTGACTCGAATCAATAAGTCCATTCGCGATGGTGAATTCTTCAAACTCGATACACTCGTAAATGCATTTGAATATGCCAAATCAAACGGAAAATGTGTTCACTTCATCGGGCTAGTTTCAAAAGGTGGTGTACATAGTTCACAAAATCATTTGTATGCACTTTGTGAGATGGCAAACTCATTTGGTTTGACAAATGTTTTCGTGCATGCTTTCACTGATGGTAGAGATTGCGATCCCAAAAGTGGTCAACATTTCATCGCTGAATTGGAAGAAGAATTAGCAAAAAGTACGGGTAAGATCGCTTCTATTGTTGGTCGTTATTACGCGATGGATCGCGACAATCGTTGGGAAAGAATCAAAAAAGCTTACGACTTATTAGTGCATGGAGAAGGAACAAAATTTGAGAGTGCAGAACAAGCTATCAGCCATTCTTATTTGAATGATATTACGGATGAATTCATCGAACCTTCAGTAATCACTGACGAAGCAGGAAATCCACTTACAACAATTCAAGATGGAGATGTTGTCATCAATTTCAACTTCCGTACTGACCGTCCACGTGAAATTTCGATTGCGTTAACGCAAGAAGCATTTCCTGAACATCAAATGAGTCCGTTGCAATTGCATTATGTGACAATGACAAACTACGATGCTACATTCAAAAATGTGCACGTTGTGTTTGAAAAAGATAACCTGCAAAATACCTTGGGTGAAGTTTTATCGAAAATGGATAAAACACAAATCCGTATTGCTGAAACTGAAAAATATCCACACGTTACATTCTTCTTCAATGGAGGAAGAGAAACAGAATTTCCAGGGGAAAGTCGCATTTTGGTTAACTCACCAAAAGTTGCTACATACGACTTAAAACCTGAAATGAGTGCACCTGAAATTCAAGAAAAAATCTGTAATGCGATTGCTAATCAACAACCGAATTTCTTCTGCCTCAACTTTGCTAACCCAGATATGGTTGGTCACACAGGTGTTTACGAAGCAATTGTGAAAGCTGTTGAAACAGTTGACTCATGTCTTGAAAAAGTTGTAGAAACAGGATTGAAATACGGATACGAATTCTTGATTATTGCCGACCACGGAAATGCCGACTATTCGATCAACCCAGACGGCACGCCAAATACAGCACATTCATTGAATCCAGTTCCAGTTATTTTGGTAACCACAGAAACTGATGTTCAATTGAAAGATGGAATTTTAGCAGACGTTGCTCCGACAATTCTTTCACGAATGAAATTGGCTGCTCCAATCGAAATGACAGGAGAATCGTTGGTAATCAATTAATTTTTATTGTTCAACCAACCACGTTTCGCAAAGTAAACTAAAAGCAAAATTGCGATTAACACCATTACACCCAGTGTAATGAAATAACCATTTTGCATGGCAAGTTCTGGCATATTTCTGAAATTCATCCCATAAATTCCAGCAATGAATGTCAACGGAATGAAGATTGTGCTAACGATTGTGAGTACTTTCATGATTTCGTTCATGCGCTGACCTTGTGCTGCATAATATACGTTAGTTAATCCTTCCAACGCATTTTTATTGGATTCAACTTCTTCGATGATACTAATGCAATTTTGTTTTAAGTCGGAATAATAGTGCTTTGTTTCTCGCTTAAACAAAGGGCTCTTAGATCCTTCAAGTGAAATTGCGATTTCTTTGAGTGGCAAAACAATTCTACGCAACTCAATCAATTTTCGCTTTTGAAGTTCGATACTCGTCAACATTTGTGGAGATGTATTCTTCGCAACACGCGTTTCCAAATCTTCTATTGCTGTTGTATTTGCGTCCAAAACGTTGTAATAATTATCGATAATAGCATCTAGTAATTTATACAACAAGAAATCAGCCCCTTTATCTCGTGTTATTCCCTTTTTATTTTCCAATCGGTCACGCACACTTCCAAAATAATCTGACGGTTTTGACTGAAAAGAAATCAGGTAGTTTTCACCCAAAATAAAACTCAATTGTTCTTGGTGAATTTTCAGCGAACCCGATGCTGATGGAATAGCCGAACGAATGCTGAAAAACAAGTACGAATCATAATCCTCAAATTGCGGTCGACTATCGCGTTCTCTCAAATTTTGGATTACTAATGTATCGTAGTTTTGCTTCAAACAGAATTGTTCTACTGATTCAAATTCGTCATTGATGTACACATTGATCCACGTGATTTTATCTTTCGGCAACTTGTCTAATTGAAATGAAGAGACCAACTCTGCTGTATTGAATTTTTCCTTACTGAATTCAGTTCCGTTGTACTGAAAAATTTGTCCGTGAGATACAATCATATTTGTGTGTTTTCAGTTACTAAATTTAGTCTTTTTTCGATTTCATTCACGAATAATCGTTCTTTCACCATATGAAGCATTTAAAAATGTAATTTTGTACTATGAAAATTTTGATGGTTTGCTTAGGAAATATCTGTCGTTCGCCAATCGCAGATGGCTTATTGCGACAAAAAGTCAAACATGCTGGTTTAGACATCATCGTTGATTCAGCTGGCACATCAGGACATCACGTTGGAGAAGCACCTGATCCGAGAATGCGTGCAACAGCTAAAAAATTAGGTTGCCCAATCGACGACTTGCGTGCGCGACAATTCAGCGTGAAAGATTTTGATGAATTTGATGTCATCTACGCAATGGATAGCAGCAACTACAACAACATCATAAAACTAAGCCGAAACGAACAAGATCGAGCGAAAGTAAAAATGCTTTTAAACGAAGTTTACCCTGGAGAAAACCGAGCCGTTCCCGATCCATATTACGGGGGAGAACAAGGATTCATCGACGTTTTCAGGATGGTAGACGAAGCAACAACAATCATATTAAACAAATACACAAATGGCAGGTAAAATCTATATGATTCCAACAACGCTTGGAGGAGAAGTTATCCAAGATGTTATTCCAGAATCAGTACAATATATCACGAAAAACATCAGACACTTTATTGTAGAAGACATTAAAAGTGCACGCAGATATTTGCGTAGAATAGATCGCAATTTCCCAATCGACGAGTCTGTATTTTTTGAGCTAAACAAACGTACCGAATTGAAAGACTTAAGTCGCTTCCTAAAACCTGCAAAGGAAGGTCACAATGTCGGTGTTATCTCCGAAGCTGGTTGTCCGGGTATTGCAGATCCGGGAGCAGGAATTGTAGCATTAGCACATGAAGAAGGAATTCGCGTTGCACCACTTGTTGGACCATCATCTATTTTATTAGCCTTGATGGGAAGTGGCTTTTCAGGTCAATCATTTACATTCCACGGATATTTACCCAAAGAGCGCAAAGATCGCATCAAACGTTTGAAAGATTTTGAAGCTGATACAAGAAGAACTGGACACACACATATCTTCATGGATACTCCTTTCAGAAACATGAACGTGCTTGATGATTTACTAAACGAATTGGCAGATACGACCTTGATTTGTATTGCTTCAAACATTACATTGCCAGATGAGTCAGTTTGGACCATGTCAGTTGAAAAATGGAGAGAAAAAGCATACGATTTGAGTAAAAAACCAACGATGTTTTTAATTGGAAAGTAAAGAACCTATATATTTGTTTACTAAAGCATTTTTTTGTAACTTAGAGAGTTGAATTCTATCAAAATGGAAAACAAAATCAAAATTATTGTAACCAAAAAAGCTCCTAGTGAAGATGTGTTTCGTTTTCAAAAGAAAGCAAGAAATATTTATCAAACTCAGGTAAAAACCCAAGTTCAAATAGCTCAATCAACAAAATTAGCTAAGAAGGTTTTTGTATGCAACAACCCCGTTTGATCATAATTGCTGGGTGCAACGGTTCTGGAAAATCAACTTACTCTCAATCATTGGTTGATGACTCAATAAAACCATTCGATTATGATTTTAAATTTGCTGAAAATTATAATGCTTTAAAAGATTCAGAATTCAGAGAAGAATTTGCCAAGAATAAGACGACAAAAGAATTAGAGAATTTAATTCAATTTTCATTTGATAATGGTGTTAGTTTTTGCTTTGAAACTAATTTGATGACCGTTCCTTTCAATTGGATTGAACAAGCAAAAAAGCAAAAGAGCGAGTTTTGATTAGAACAAAGAATAATGGTCACTATGTAGAAGATTCTGTAATCGAATACAAATGGAAAGCAGGATATAAGAATATCAATGAATTTTATCATCTTGCTGACCATATTGCTTTTCTTGACAACTCAGATGATGAAAATATTCCTTCTTATCTGTTTGAACTAAATAAGAAAAACGAAAATGAATTTGAAATAATCATACATCAAGATATTCCAGAATACGTAAAAAGAAGGCTTCCTAGCATTTTTGATTTGATTATCCAAGGCGACACAAACAATGATATTTTCTCCATTTAAACAACAAGTATCTGATCAATTCGGTTTTGAATTCACTGCAGATCAAGATCAGTGTGTGGATCAATTGGAATTGTTTCTGAAAGATCGTGAACAGTATGGAATTTTCTTGTTGAGTGGTTATGCCGGTACGGGTAAAACCAGTTTACTCGGTGCTTTTATTCGTACGTTGGCTCATTTTAAACTCAATACGGTGCTACTTGCTCCAACAGGTAAAGCTGCAAAAGTACTGAGCTCAAAGAGTAATAAACGCGCTTTTACCATTCACAAATACATTTATCGTCGAAAAGATAAGACCGACGATTTTAGTACAATTCAACTTGCACCAAATCTTCAAAAAAACACCGTTTTTATTGTTGATGAAGCATCGATGATAGGGGATTATACGATGATAGATGGCAATGTGAATCAACGCAATTTGTTGGAAGATTTACTCGAATTTGTGTACAGCGGGAAAAATTGTAAACTAATTCTACTGGGTGATGAAGGTCAGCTACCACCTGTTGGTGCAACAGAATCACCTGCTTTGAATGAAGAATATTTGAAAGCTCACTTTTATCGGCTGAATATTTACAAATCGAAACTCAACGAAGTGCTTCGACAAGAGGCAGATTCAACAATCTTAGAAAACGCAACAAAATTACGTCAGCTAGATTATCAATTTCCGAAACTTAACGCTGACAAAAAAGGAGATTTACAACTCGTTGACGGCATTGAAATGCAAGATTATTTGGAATCGAGTTTTTCAAAATACGGAACAGAAGGAACCGTTGTTATCACCCGTTCCAATAAACGTTGCTACGAATACAATCGACAGATTCGATCAAGAATCTTTTGGTATGAAGAAGAATTGTGTCAAGGGGATTTGTTAATGGTCGTCAAAAACAACTATCACTGGTTGAAGGACGAACCTGAAATGGGGTTTATTGCCAATGGAGAAACGATGGTTGTCCGAAAAGTACTCAAACGTGAAAAACTCTATGGATTTGAATTTGCAAGACTACTTGTCGAATTTCCGGATTACGAACAGCTAGGAGAACAAGAAGTCATCGTACATATAGAATCCTTGAGTTGTGAAAGTCCTTCCATTCAACGCGATCGTTTGCGAGAATTGTTCTTCGAAGTTGAAAAGGATTATTTGTATGAACCCAACAAAAAGAAACGCTACGAGCTCATCATGGCAAATCCTTATTTCAATGCTATTCAGGTGAAATATGGTTATGCCATAACATGTCACAAATCGCAAGGTGGACAGTGGGATCATGTCTTTATAGATGTTGGTTATCTACCAGAAGATTTGGATCCAATTGAATACAAACGATGGTTGTACACCGCACTTACACGAGCAAAAACCAAAACATATCTCATAAATTTTCCAGAAGAGCAATTGGAACTCATCGAAAAGTAAAATAAGTTATATCTTTGGTTTCGTATGTACAACACGATTAAGAAAGTCATTGCAGCTGTCTTGCCAAAACGCTTTTTGGTGAAAAACGAACAGCTTTTCCGTAAAATCTACTATTTATTTTATATTGGAAATAAACACCAATGTACCATCTGTCTTAAGAAAAACAGATCCTTTGTAGAAAACCATCGAGGAGAAAAATTATGTCCTAACTGTGGAAGTATGCCACGCGATCGTCGACTGTATTTAGAATTCAATAAAATGGTTGCTCAAGATAGATCAATCACATTGTTGGAGTTTTCACCATCGCGATCACTGTATAGAACATTTAAAAAGCGTAAGAACATCACATATTATCCGACGGATTTATCAACTGATTTCATCGCAGAGTACAAATATGACATCACCAATATTCCGATTGAAAACGATTATTTCGATTTCATTTTGTGCTATCACATTTTGGAACATGTTGAAAATGATATCCAAGCGATGACGGAATTATACAGAGTGCTCTCTCCTACGGGCAAAGTCTTTGTTCAGACTCCTTTCAAAGCAGGTGAGATTTACGAAAATCCAGCGATTACAACACCTGAAGAACGTTTAAAACATTTTGGACAAGCAGATCATGTGAGAATTTATTCCATTGAAGGGTTAAAAAACCGTTTGTCAGAAGTAGGTTTCCATGTACAAGTTCATACATTTGAAGCCGATGTATATCATGGGTTGAATGACAATGAAACGATTTTAGAATTATCTAAATAGGATTTAGTTAATTAGCAAAATCTTTCGATTTTTAATTATATTTTTGTATTTAAATCAACTAAAATTAACATCGTGAAAAAATTAATCTTATCACTTTTAGTAGTTAATTTACTTTTTTCTTGCTCCGAGCAAAATCAAGTAAAAGAAGAAGAAAAAATCGAATTGGGTGAAGCATATGGACCAGTAGAAGTTGATGTTACCAAAGCAATCTCTGTTGAAGAATTTTTTAGAGATTTTGAACAAAAAGATGGTCCGGAAGAATACACAATTGAAGGAAAAATTGTAACAATTTGTGCAAAAGCAGGTTGTTGGGTTGGAATAGATGATGGTAATGACGACTATTTCATGGTGCGTTTCAAAGACCACTTCACACTTCCATTAGATACAAAATTGGACCAAACAGCTTACTTCCATGGTGTTGCTATATGGGATTCTATTCCAGTCGAAAAACTTAGAGAAGAAGCAATGATTGAAGGAAAAACAAAAGAGGAAGCTGCACAAATTACAGAACCGAAATACATTTTCAGTTTCGAAGCTGACGGAATTGTTTTAACGAAATAAGCAACTCATGAGACAAGGAGCTATTCGATTAACGGTAATCTTGGGACTTGTCTCACTCATTAGTATTGTCCTAGCACAGTATTATTGGGTTAATAAATCAATTGCTGTTCAAGAACGAAACATTGCGATCCAGCAAAAACGCGATAGTCTCAACTTGATTCACTTCACCGAACAAGTTCACATTGCGTTGAAGAATACGCTAGAAGAAATTTCTACTCATATTTCTGATAGTTCCGATTTATATGGAGCTGTAAAACAAATTAGTGAGAATTATTTCTCAGTTGATATCAACGAGGAATTGCATCCTTACTACTTGGAAAACATGTTGAAACGCGAATTCTATGCGCAAAATATCAAACGTAATTTCCAATACGGGATTTACGACTGTTTCACTGATTCCATCGTCTTTGGTAATCTCATTACTTTCACAGAAGATTCATTATATAATCCTAAAACAGACACTCTAAATCGACTTGCTCCACAAGATTTAAAATGGGAGAAAAAGGATGGACACTATTTTACTGTTTATTTCCCAACTGTTTCGGCTGATTTGAATAAATTGGAAAGTGATTCCTACTCTCCCTGGTGGGCATTGGTAATCTGTATTTTACCTTTGTTATTCTTCTCTTTCTCAATTACAATTATCTTGAAGCAAAAGCGCTTGTCGGATATAAAAAATGACTTTATCAACAACATGACACACGAATTGAAAACGCCAATTTCAACCATCGGATTGTCGAGTGAAATGTTGATGAAAGGTTCCGTGTCTAATGCTGAAGATGTTATTCGATATGCTGGAGTCATCTATAAAGAAAATAAGCGTTTGCAAAATCAAGTTGAACGAGTATTAAACATTGCCAAAATGGACAAAGAGCAGGTTGAATTAAAATTTGAACCTTTCGATATACACGAATTAATCGAAGAAGCTAGAGATACGTTTGAGTTTAACCAAATGACACACGGTGGTCATATTTATTTGGAATTGAACGCTACAAATAGCAAAATCAATGGTGATGCGGTACATATTGGAAATGTCATCTACAACCTCATCGATAATGCCGTTAAATATTCCAACGAGCAACCAGAAGTTCATGTGAGAACTTTAAACGACAAAAAACACTTGATATTTGAAGTAACTGACAACGGAATTGGAATCAAAAAAGAAGATCAAAAAATGATTTTCGATAAATTTTTCCGTGTGTCAACAGGAAATCTACACAATGTGAAAGGTTTTGGATTGGGCTTGTACTACGTAAAATTGGTTGTTGATGCTCACAATGGAACCATTGAAGTGAAAAGTACATTTGGAAAAGGCACAACGTTTAGAATCTTACTTCCACTAAGTAAATAAATTTACTTCGCTTCACAAGATGCACCTACAGTAGCATCACAACATGTCATACTCACTTCATCTTTTTGAATCAATTGTTCGTGCTGAGTACTTGTTAATTCAACTTTCGGACTGATATACGGAATTCCCAAATTGAGTCCTCTTAAAATCATTAATAATCCAATTGCTGTCATCAAAACAGGAATGACGGTTCTAAATTTCGCTCTCCAGCTTCCCAGCAATTTCCCAGCAAAGAAAACAACGAGCAACATCATTGGCAACGTTCCTAATCCATAAAAGAACATTGCTTTTGCACCATCAATTGCTGTTCCTTGCAACATGGAATTGGTTAGTCCCATGAATACCATTCCACATGGAAGAAATCCGTTGAGTAATCCCAACAATGGTAAACGAAATGTATTTTTTGAACGAAATAATTTTCCAATTGATGTGCTTATTTTACTTGAAATCAATTGAAATAAACGAATTTCTTTGAATCTAAAAAATTGATTCCACGCAATGAGAATCATGATTAGTCCAACGAGTAAACTCAACGATTGCATCCATTGAAACGCACGGAAACTCATTCCGATTGTTCCAAACAAAAATCCAAGAAAGGTATAGGAAAAAATGCGACCAAAATTGTACTGCAACGCCCCCAAAAATTGTTTCCAATTCGAAGAACGATCAAGCGGAATGGCCATCGCAATCGGCCCACACATTCCCAAACAATGCAATGAAGCACTCAACCCAATTATAAACGCTACTAACATAACTTATCGCATTTGTTACACAAAATTAGATTAGAATATGTTTCTAAAAAATGACGTACATCATGATTTGAATCATCATACAAGAAATAATAAAATTGCTTTCTATTTGAAATCTCCTTAATTTTGCACCCTCGGTTATGATACAGTACAAAAAAGTTGCGTTTTATACATTGGGTTGTAAGCTGAATTTCTCAGAAACATCAACCATTTCACGTCTTTTTGAAGATGCAGGATTTGCTAAAGTAAATTTTGAAGAAACACCAGATATTTACGTCATAAATACGTGTTCGGTGACAGAAAATGCAGATAAAAAATGTAAGCAACTTGTTAAAAGAGCGTTAAAAATTAATCCAGATGCGTTCGTTGCAATCATAGGTTGTTTTGCACAATTAAAACCTCAAGAAATTAGTGAAATTCCTGGAGTTGATTTAGTACTTGGAGCTAACGAAAAATTCAACTTGTTGGATTACATCGACGAGACCTTAGCTAAGAAAGAAACAGCTAAAATAGCCTTTGAGAACATCAAACGTACAAACGAATTCGTTCCTGCATTCTCGTATGGAGATCGCACGCGTTCGTTCTTGAAAGTACAAGATGGATGTGACTATTTCTGCACGTTTTGCACCATTCCGCTTGCACGTGGAAAAAGTAGAAATGCATCAATTGCAGCTACGGTAAAAGAAGCTGAAAAAATTGCTGAAACAGATATTAAAGAAGTCGTGTTGACTGGTGTGAATATTGGTGATTTTGGACAAGGTGGTGATGAAAACTTCTTCGGTTTAATCAAAGAATTGGATAAAGTTGATGGCATTGATCGCTACCGAATCTCTTCAATTGAACCAAACTTGTTGACAAACGAAATCATCCATTTTTCATTGAAAGAATCAAAGCATTTTGTACCGCATTTCCACATTCCATTGCAATCTGGATCAAACAAGTTATTGCAAAAAATGCGTCGCAAGTATTTACGTGAATTATATGCAGAGCGAGTAGCCTACATCAAGCAATTGCGACCTGATTGTTGTATCGGTGTTGATGTGATCGTTGGTTTCCCTGGTGAAACGGATGAAGATTTCATGGAAACTGTCGATTTCTTAAAAGATTTGGATATCTCTTACTTACACGTGTTTACGTATTCTGAACGCGCGAATACAACGGCTGTGAAACTGGGAGATCCTGTTCCGATGAATGTCAGAAGAGATCGAAGTAACCAATTACACATTTTATCGGATAAGAAAAAACGTAAATTCTACGAAGAAAATGTTGGATCTATTCGCACTGTATTATTCGAACAAGAAGAAGATATGGGAACAATGTATGGATTCACTGAAAACTACGTGAAAGTGAAATTCCCTTACGACAGTAAATTAACAAATACGTTCCAAAGAATACGTTTGACTGAAATCGACCGAGACGGAATCATGAAGTGTGAATTGGTTAATCAACCTGCAGAAGTTACTTTTTAAACCCAAAAGGCATTTTTCCCGATTTCGTATCCTTGGTTTTCGATATACTGCGTAATAGCACTTAAATCTTCTGGATAACGTGCGATGAGTATGATTTCATCAGTTAGATTGTTGGGCGATTGTACAACTTTGTTCCATTCATTTTGCACATATTTTTCTGGATTCAAATCGTATAAATTGAACAACACATTAGAATTATTTAACTGCTGTGCACACAATTTTCCTTTCTGACCCAAGCCAACAATTCCGATAGATTTTGCTGTTGAAAATTGTTCGATAAACCAATTTAACTTTAGTTCAAAAAAAGATTTTTGTTGGTAAATAATCGAATTTCGAGAGGTACGAAGTGAATGTTCCCTCCACAATAATGTTACCTCATCAATACCATAAATCGCATAATTCAATTGATTCCAACGAAAGCAAAGATCATAATCTTCCGGATAAACCAATTGTGTAAACAAATCATCTTGACGAAATTCGTCCGTTCTTCCCATCCAATTGGGTGAAGCAACAATACATTCCCGGTAGATATGCTTGTAGAAATCCTGTTGTTCAACACGCTCATTTAACCACTGTTCATACTTCAAATAGCCGGGTGAAACTGCTGTGTCAGAAAAGTATTTAACCTTCCCTGTAACGATTGCTTTCTCAGGTAAATTTTGTAGTTGTTCAACCATCAATTTTAACCGATTTACGGGCATGATATCATCCGCATCCATTCGTGTGATATATGTACCCGAAGCTTTTTCAAACGCTAATTGCAAGGCTGGAATGATTCCTTTTGAAGCATTTTTGAATAATTGAATCCGATTATCTTGATGGACGTAGTTGCTAACAATTTCAATTGAATGATCTTCCGAATGATCATCGACGACAATCAATTCCCAATCTTCATGTGTTTGCTTTAAGATACTTTGAATCGTCTCTTCAACCCACTGAGAAGCGTTTTTTAAGGGCATTATAATCGAAACTCGTGAAGAAATCATAGCACAAACTAGCCTTTTCTTTCAAACACTTCCAATTGGAGATTTTTAATGTCAATCGTCTGTAGATTTGGATTCCATAAGAAAAACTTCAAATCATCTTTGACATTACGAATCTCAGGTGTCATGTAAACGGTATCAAAATGTTGCCATGAAGTTTGATCTGTATTTAGACGAAAATACATGTTGTTGTAATCACCATTTTTACGGTTCATCATCACTGAGAAAAATGCATCCAAATTGGTCGAATCTTGTACTTGGTAGTCGAACTGAAAACGTACATAACAATGATCTTTCTTCGTCAACTCGTGAAACGGAATGGTCATTGTACCAATAAATTCATCCGCCGTTTTTTGAGAATAAACTCCCTCTTTCAATGGATACAGCTTACTCTTATATTTTTCAGGATGGTGTATCACATGAACTTCGCCAGGATAATAGCTACGTTCTACCAATAACAAATCGCGTGTTTCCGCATCAACAGTTGTTTTGAGAAAGACTTTCCAATAATATTCTTTCGTCATTCTAGTTCCATCGATGATATAGTTTCTATATTGCCACCATTGGAAGATGTTCAAGAAAATACAGAAAGAAATCAACAAGGTAATTCCAACTTTCAATATCTTTCCTTTCGACCAAATCCATTGTAAAAAGTAACCCATTGCAATCAATAAAATGGGATATAACACAATTACCGGACGATTTGAAAACCCTGCTCCATACCAATATTCAGACCATGAAACGATGATGTAAAACGAAATAAAAAATGGGATAAACAATCCGAAAAACAACGGTCGATTTTGCTTAAATAAAATGATGAAACCTAACAAAGCAAAAATCATCACTGGTGTATAAACCAACCATCCTTTGCGGTAACCAAACAAGGATTGAATGAAATGTGGTTCAAACACATCCAATCCAACTCCCGGATTTTTGTAGGAATCGTAAAAGATTTTTCCTGTTTTGACAATCCAATAAGTTACTTGTGGTGCTACAACGACACAGCAAATCAACCCTGTGATGATGATTTGTTTGCGATACGTCCAAAATAACTTGAAACGATCTAATAACGTTTGCTTTGAGGAAACACCCCATAAAATTGGAAGCGATATCATCAAAACCTCACTTGGTTTAATCAATGCCATCATAACAATTGAAAATCCAACAACGATCATGTTTTTCAGTTCATTTCGCGCATACCATTGAATCGTATTCCAAATGATAATCGCATTGAACATGAAAATCACATTAACCGTCTCCAAATTCTTAATCGTCATGTGATTGATGTAATTCGTTCCAATCACACAAATGATGAGCAAAATCGCTACGAGTTGATCAGAAAAGAAATGCTTGAGAATCTTGCGTAAATAAAACAAACCGATGAATCCGTAGATTAAACAACCAACGATAAGCGAATAAACGTACGGACTACTTAAGCCATCTTGGGCGTAACCAAACATTCCAGCTATAGCATGACCGACAAAGAAAAATGGTGTGTACATCATCGCCATACCGAGGAAGAAGAAGTACATGGGTTGTCCATCAGGTGTAGTTGAAATTTGATACAAGGTCCCCGTCAACTGATGTTCTTGATTCAACGCTTCTACCCACGAACGGTCGTTCAACCACATATCTCCGTGAATAAATGTAGCTTCTAGAGGCAAGTAATATCCAAAAACATCCCAGCTAATTTCGGGTGGCATGAGATGCGTCAAACGAAAGAACAACATCCAAATTAGGAGGCAAAGCATCACAAATAAGGAACATTTATTCTTCCAAATGTCAGTTGATAACGTCATATTAATCGACAACAGTTAAGTTAGCAAAACGCAACAAAATGTTCTTTGCTCCATGATGCGGAAAGAAAATCGTTGCTTTTTTATCAGCGCCTTGCCCTTCTATTTTGGTAATTTTTCCTTTACCAAAACGATCGTGTAGCACGTTGTATCCTACTTTCAAATCCATTACATCCACTTTGCCACCTGATGCTTTTGATACAGGTTTCATATTTTGTAAATCAGGAGTTTTACGTTGAGTTGTTTCGCCACCCATCGGTTTGTTTAACCCACCACCTACATGTGCAAATGATCCACCAACAGGTCGACCTGAATTGAGTGATCTTCCACCTCCACGCTGTGGATTTTCAAAATGCAAGTATTTCGGATTGATTTCATCAATAAATCGACTTGGCTCAGATGTTGTCAATGTTCCAAATTGAAAACGCGATGCTGCATAAGTCAAGGTACACGTTTTCATTGCACGCGTTACCGCTACATAAAACAAACGTCGCTCCTCCTCTGTTTCCGTTCTCGACTGCAAAGCCATTTGTGATGGAAACAAATTTTCTTCCAATCCGACCAAAAATACGTGTGGAAATTCCAATCCCTTGCTCGAGTGAATCGTCATCATTGTCACATGATTTCTATCTTCACCTTTATCTTCATCGGCATCTGTCAACAAGGCAACATCGATCATAAACTCATCCAAGCCTGCTGGTTCGCCTTCACCTTTTGAAACCGTAAACTCCTTCAACCCGGCTAAGAGTTCCTCGATGTTTTGGTAACGTTCAACTTCTTCTGGTCCTTTTTCTTTTTCAGCGTACAAATCCTTCAAAACACCACTCGATTTAGCGATATGTTGTCCCAAATCAAAGGCATTCAACTTATCCAATTGCGCCGAAAAACTCTGAATCATCGTTGCAAATTCTTCCAACTTTGTACGTGTAGAACCATTCACTTGAACAGGATATTGATCCATGTTTGTAATGATATCCCAAATTGGTAAACCATAATTTGCCGAAGCAATGACTAAGTTTTCAATCGTTGTTTTTCCGATTCCACGTTTTGGATAATTAATCACACGTTTGAATGCTTCTTCGTCACGTGGATTGGTCGTTAAACGGAAATAGGCTAACAAATCCTTGATTTCCTTGCGTTGGTAGAATGAAAGTCCCCCATAGATTTTATACGGAATATTCATCTTGCGAAACGCTTCCTCGAAAGAACGGGATTGTCGATTTGTACGGTACAAAAC
>DATGOZ010000061.1:0-3668 GCA_035305395.1 Taishania sp.
TGCTCTTCAACAATAGCTGGTTCATCAATTTCAACCTCCACTTTATCCTCTGGACTAGCAACTTCAATGACAGGAGTAGCTTGATTAGTCACCTCATCTTGAATAAATTGAATATCCCCTGCACTATCTTTTACAAAAGAACCCAACCCTTCGATATCAAAAGATTTTCCGCTATTGATTGAAAAATTAATCTCATCTACAAATAATTCAACCCTTTTCTTTGCTTCCTCTACATCGCAACCTTCTTTCTTCGCAATCCAATTAATCAATGTTCCGTCGTTGTGTTTCATAAACGACATAAACATCAATTCATTTTTCGAACGGTTGACCATGGTAAGGGCTCCGAATCCTGGGATGATTACTGTATTTTCGGTTTCAAAAAGTTCTTTTAGATAGTTATTCATATTCAGGTAGTTTAAAATAAATCCGAGAAAGCAAACGAATTTTCCAATCTTACACCTTTTTCTGTCATCTGAACCTTACACAATTCATTCGCGCTATCGTGCTCTAAAAATAACACATAATCATTTTGTACAGCGTTATTTAAGAATTTTTCTTTCTCTGTCAATGTTAACAACGGTCGCGTATCATAACCCATCACGTAAGGCAACGGTATGTGACCTGTGCTAGGCAATAAATCTGCCATAAACACAATTGTTTTCCCTTGATAGTGAATATGCGGAATCATCATGCTTTCAGTGTGACCGTCCACAAACAGCACATCAAAGTTGTTGAATACATTTTTAGTAAAGTCTCCTGTTCGTTCAACAAATTTAAGCTGACCGCTTTCTTGTATTGGCAATATGTTTTCTTTTAAAAAAGATGCTTTCTCACGCGCATTTGGTTCAATGGCCCATTTCCAATGTTGCTCAGTACTCCAATAAATTGCGTTTTTAAATACAGGTTCAAACCCTGTTCGATCCTTATTCCACTGAATAGCACCTCCACAATGGTCAAAATGCAAATGCGTCAAAAACACATCTGTGATATCGTCTGCATGAAATCCAAGTCGTTTCAAATTTCCGTGCAATGAATCATTTCCATTCAGGTAGTAATGAGAAAAGAACTTTTCATCTTGCTTATCACCAATTCCAGTATCAATTAAAATCAATCTATTTCCGTCCTCAATGAGTAAACTTCTCATTGACCAATCGCACATATTATTTGCATCTGCAGGGTTTGTTCTTGACCAAATCGTTTTTGGAACAACACCAAACATTGCTCCACCGTCCAATTTAAAGTTCCCTGTATTTAATGGATAAATTTTCATTCCTTATTCGTTGATCGTAATTGACAAATATGCAATTTTTCTCAAAAAATCCAACCTTTTTTATTAACTAGATGTTTGTTTATATGTAATTCAATGAATGAATTATGGGTTTCTATTAATTTTGATAACTTTACTCAATCCTAAATCAATTGACAATGTTACAACTAAGATATTTAAATACACTACTGTTAATCGGAGTCTTAACTTTATTCTCTTGCAAAAAGGACAAAGAAGAAAATAAACCAGCTATATCAAGTGTTTTCAATGCTCCGTATGGAACTGACCCATTGCAAAAAATGGATATTTACTTACCAAATGGACGAAATATTGAGACAACAAAGTCAATCATTTTTGTGCATGGAGGCAATTGGTCATCAGGAGATAAAAACGATATTACAACCTATTTATTGAGCATGCGGGAACTAATGCCTGATTATGCTTTCTTTTCGATTAACTACCGATTATTTCAATCAGCGACAAATGAAAACCAATTTCCAACACAAGAAGAAGATTTGAATTTAGCATTGAATTACATTTTGGCTCATACAGCAGGTTGGGAAATTTCAAACAAGTTTGTTTTAATGGGAATTGATGCTGGAGCACAACTTGCATTGCTTAAGTCTTACAAAAACAATGTCGACAATTATATCAAAGCAGTTATAGCATATGCCCCTATTACGGATTTTACTGCCGATTTTTCACAGTTTCCAATTACCCAAAATGCTATTGAATCGGTAACTGGAGGAACACCGGCAATATATCAACAAGCAAATCCGATTAACTTTGTAAACAGTGCAATTCCAACACTAGTTTTCCACGGAACAGCAGATCAAGATGTACCAATTACACAGTCCTATTTATTGGTTGATTCTTTGGTTTCAAATAATATTCCAAACAGTTATTGGTATGTCAACTCATCTCATCACTTCGATAATTTGTACATTAGACCAAGTATTGAAAAAATGAAGCTCTTTTTAGACCAACATGTTCAATAAATAAATTTTGAGTTTTTAATTGAAATTGTTGTCATTCATAGGAACTACTCCTATTTTTGTAAAAAAATTATTCTGTGATGAATGTGTATTTAGACAATGCTGCCACAACACCTATGGCAAAGGAAGTAATTGAAGTAATGACTGCTGTAATGCAGGAAAACTTTGGTAACCCATCTTCAACACATTCTTTTGGCAGGAAATCAAAAGCGTTACTTGAAACAAGTAGAAGAACAATTGCTCGTTTACTTAACTGTGATGCATCAGAAATCATTTTCACAAGTGGTGGTACTGAAGCTGACAATATGGCTATTAACTCATCTGTAAATTTGATGGGAGTTACACGTATCATTTCAACACCTATTGAACACCATGCGGTTGGACACACAATTGAAGCTTTAGAAAAACTAGGTAAAGCTAAATTGGAATGTGTTAAAATGAATGCGTGTGGTATTGTTGATTTGAAACATTTAGAGGAATTACTTGCTGACACAACCCACAAAACACTAGTTTCCTTGATGCATGCAAACAACGAAATTGCAACGTTATTACCATTAAAAAAAGTCAGCGATTTGTGCCGCAAATACAATGCATATTTCCATTCAGACACTGTTCAAACAATGGGACATTATGCGTTTGATTTAAAAGCATTAGACATTGATTTTATTACATGTGCTGCACATAAATTCCACGGACCAAAAGGAGTTGGATTCTTATACGTCAACAAAAAAGCGAAAGTTGAGAATCTTATTCAAGGAGGAAGTCAAGAACGTGGATTGCGTGGAGGAACTGAAAACTTATACGGAATTGTTGGATTAGCAAAAGCCATGGAACTTGCCTACGAAGATGTCGAGGGGCACCAAAAACATGTGCAAGAATTGAAATCATATATGATTCAACGTTTGAAAGAAGAATTTGATGATATATCATTTCACGGTTCCATCGATCCAGAAACTTCACTTTACACCGTTTTAAATGTTAAACTTCCTGCAACTGAAAAATCAGGTATGTTGTTGTTTACATTGGATTTGAAAGGAGTTGCGGCAAGTGGTGGTAGTGCATGTACTTCTGGAGCAAACACAGGTTCACACGTATTGAGAGGAATCGATGCAGATTTAACTAGACCAAACGTACGCTTCTCATTTTCACGTTATACAACAAAAGAAGAAATTGATTACGCAATTAACGTATTGGTTGAAATTTATGAGAAAACGTTAGCTTAAGCTAAGACTACTTTTGTAAGATCCTCCAACGAATTTCATCTAATCGGGTTTTAATTCTATAAGACCACGATTTTCCTTGCAGTTGCAAATAATTTCGAGTAAAAATACTCGGATTAAGCATCCATTTCAATACACGCTTCGGCAAAGGTAAACTTGCATAAGGGAACTTCTCTAACTTATATA
>DATGOZ010000062.1:0-3646 GCA_035305395.1 Taishania sp.
GAAATGGTCGTACTGCTCGTATGAGTGAAGATGGTTCTGTTTATTTATTTAAAGGTGATGAAAGTAACTACGAGCTACCTAATTGTGATCAAATAACATTTAAGGGCGACTTTTCACCACTTGAACCTGAATGGACAACAATCTATGTCAGTGCTGGAAAAAAAGATAAAATCAATAAAGTAGATATTGTTGGATTTTTCTGCCAAAAAGGAAATTTGGTGAAAGACCAATTAGGATTGATTGCAGTATTAGATAAAAGTAGTTTTGTCGCTGTGAAGTCTTCTAAAGTTCGAAGTTTATTGTTTGAATTAAGAAAACACAAAATCAAAGGGAAAACAGTACGAATTTCCATTGCTCGATAAGTATTCATTAATGAATTGACTAGCGAATAGTCGAAAAAAAAGGCGATTCAAATTGATTCGCCTTTTAAATTTCATTCAGTTTTTATTATGCTTCTGTTGAAAATGGAACAACAGATACAAATGAACGATTGTCTTTTTTCTTACGGAATTCTACTAATCCGTCAGTCAAAGCATATAAAGTATGGTCTTTACCAATACCTACGTTTTGACCTGGGTGGTGTTGAGTACCTCTTTGACGAACGATAATGTTACCAGCGATAGCTGCTTGTCCACCAAAAATTTTCACACCCAATCTTTTTGATTGAGACTCACGACCGTTTTTAGAACTACCGACTCCTTTCTTATGTGCCATGTTTTTAAATTTTAAACCGGACCATAGTCCGATATAGTTCTTAAATTACGCTTTAATTCCAGTTACTTTAATCGCAGTGAAGCTTTGACGGTGACCATTTTGTTTTTGGTACCCTTTTCTTCTTTTCTTTTTGAAAACGATTACTTTGTCTCCTTTAACGTGCGAGATAACTTCTGCAGTTACATTTGCACCTTCTATAGCCGGGGCGCCCAAAGTTACTTTTCCACCATTGTCAACCAAAAGAACGCGATCAAATGTTACTTTGTCTCCTTCTTTAGCATCCAAACGGTGTACAAACACTTTTTGGTCTTTTGCAACTTTAAATTGCTGCCCTGCTATCTCTACAATTGCGTACATATAGCTTGATTTTATTAATTAATTTCTAAAAATTGGATGACAAAGGTAATTATTTTTTTGTAGATGTCAACATATTAACGTGAATAATTTTAGTTTTTATTCCTTTATTATGCTATATATGTAAGTATTGGCATCTTTCAATTTTAAATGTAGGATATACATTCCCTTCGGTAGCTCAGTCAGATCAACCTGGTTTTCGTGATGCAATGCTTGATACAACAATACCTTCCCATCAATGCTATAAACATAAACATCGCCTGTAAGTGGTGTGTCAGAGGTGATGAAAAGTATCTGCTCAACAGGGTTTGGATATATGGCATACGGTTTTTGATTGGTATTGATAATCGATACATTGCTAGTTGGATTGACTTCAAAATGAAATAATCCACCTAAATCCTGTCCAATAAACATATTAAGTAAATCATCTCCATCAATATCCTCCACCCAAACACTAGAAAATGCATCTACGTTGATGTCAAGGAAGTTTGGATTGACTAAGTTAAAATTCATCCCATCAGCTATATTTCCTTCAATCTGATTGTAATATCTGATTTTTCCATCAATAGACCCAACGAATAAGTGCAAGGTGTCATGCTTCTTGAATAAATGAGGGGCAATGTAGGTGTCGGGATTGTTTGGGTCGAACAGGTTGATTCCTCCCCATTGTGATGTTTTTAATTCAAAACTTGGAGTAGAAGCTGTACCTGTATTTTGATAGTATGCAATCGTTCCATTTTTTGCTCCGATAATCAGATCGAGTAATCCGTCATTGTTAACGTCAATTAGTTGTGGAAAAGCATAACCTGAACTAACTTGGATGATGTTGTTTTGATTGTCTCGAAGTGGGGTTGGTGAACCAAATGTAGAGCCAGTCTTTTGATACAATGTAATTGTACCGTTTTCACGACCGATTAAAAGTTCGTCTTTGCCATCGTTGTTAATATCGCCAAAACAAGGAACTATTCTTAGCCCGAGATTTTGTTGTGATAAGTTTAACCAATCTTTATCTATAAACGTGTATTGCGGATTCAAAGCTGTCCCTGTGTTTTTGTACCAAGCAATCGAACTTTCTTTGGTAGAATTAGTTTTGAAACGATAATAATTGGATATCAGTAAATCTTTTAAACCATCACCATCTACATCAAACAGAGTTGGAATACTTCCTTTCCCGTGTTCAATCATCTGATCTTGCAGGAAGTTTCTTTTTTGGAAAACAAAATTTGGATTCGTATTGCTTCCTGTGTTTTTATAGTACAAGATACTTGTTTCGTTTTCTGAAACATTTTTAGCATTTGCACCAACAATTAGATCCTTGATTCCATCAAAATCAACATCTAAATAAAATGGGGCAGGAAAGAGGTAGATGTTTGCTGGAAGTGAATTACTTGGGAAATTTAGATCAACACTAATCATTGATGAATTTGTGTTTGGAGCACTTCCACCATTGATTAGTAAAACAAGATTCTCAAATGAAACATCACCCAAGATTAAATCCAAGACACCCGAATTATCATAATCCAAGGCTAAAATAGTTGAACCAGCGTGACGAGCATATGGATTATCTAAATAAAGTATCGTATCAGTTGATTCGACGATTTGTGGATTTGAAATTTCGCCATTTTCACAAGGGTAAGATGGATCATTTAGCAATATGGAATTGTTATTGGCATTTTCAGAGAATTTTCCCCAACACTCATTGGCTAGTACAAATTCAAGTGAATCAGGAGTGCCATAATTTTCCTTACTCATATTTTTGTGATATTCTAAATGTTGCCCACCCTGATTGAAGGTTAGAATATCTAAGTCTCCATCGAAATCCACATCGACAATGGCGGGAATATCACTTGATGCAACATATAGATTTGAGATGAATCCATTGTAATTGGAATAGACAATTGGTTCGACCAATTCCCAGGTTAGTCCATCGGCTGCATTACCAATGTTTTTGTAAACCTTTAAACCACCAATACTGTAGGTGAATAAGTCATTTTTGCCATCGTTATTGTAATCGATTGTTGTTGCGCGATAGATTAAATCTGATGGAAAGAGTTTGTGGCCATTGTAAACAAATTTCCATGTTCGCACTCCGTCAATTAGTTCATTTGAAAAAAGACGAATATTGTTAGAACTTCGGTCAAAGAGGAATAGATCTAAGTCGCCATCAAAATCGAAGTCAATTGTTGAGAATTGAGTGTAGTCTAAACCACCAGCCCAAGCGTTGTTTAGTTCACTCCCATCTTTAAAAATTGGTATTGAAGGGTTGTATTCAAATCCTAGTTGAGCAGTCGTATAGAACTGTGATACGAGCAGTATTTGAAAGAAAAATACCCACTTATATAATATGGTGTTAGATGACTTCAAATAATTCTCCTTCAGATTTTCTTACTTTTTTCCAAAATTGTGTTGAATCTTCTAGATGACGATAGCCGACAGGTACAAGTAAAGTGGAAGTTAATTGTTTTTCTTTTAAATTGAGTAGTTCATCGATTTTTTCGGCTTCAAAACCTTCTATTGGAGTTGCGTCAATTTGTAGGTTGGCACACGCATCAACTAAAATGCCTAATGCGATATATGC
>DATGOZ010000063.1:0-4218 GCA_035305395.1 Taishania sp.
GTTGGAACTTATTGCTTCAACGCGCCCTTACCGCGTGCTTGAATTTCTACAAAAGTTACCCGTTGAGGCTACTTTTGTGAAATTACTACGCACTTGGTAATTCCCACAACCGCCGTTTTTCGAGTATCCTCAGCTAGCCCCGCCACAAGTTCCAACGGGCAAGCGCACTTTTTTGATCCGTTTTCAAGGATTGGGGTTTTAATCATTCCAATTCAAATCGAAGATGAAATAGGTTGTAAGGATAATATTTTGCTTGTTATGTTGGACTTATCGAAACAGGCAAGTAACTCTTATAAAAAACCAAACCAATCAATTCTGAAAAACGTTAAGTGGTTTTCTAATTCTTTCAGGATATACTACCAGTTTCGTTCTATAAAAAAGAAAGGTTATCCAATTGTACTAACGAGATAACCTTTCTTCTTGGGTTTAGTTTATGATATCTTGATGACTACAACTTCATTGTACCTCTGTTTCTTAAGTTCGTGTGCCAAGAAAATGCTTCTTCAAGTATGTGAGGCGTATGTCCTCCTCTTTCTAATGCTCTGTTGAAATAGTCTTCCATTTGAGCTTTGAATGTTGGGTGAATACAATTCTCAATAATCACTTTTGCTCTTTCGCGAGGTGCCAACCCACGTAAATCTGCAAGTCCTTGATCGGTTACAAGAATGTCTGCATCGTGCTCTGTGTGATCGGTATGAGAAACCATTGGAACAACGTGAGATATTGTGTCATTCTTTGAAATCGATGGAGAGACGAAAATGCTCAAGTATGCGTTGCGCGCAAAATCTCCTGAACCACCAATCCCATTCATCATTTTCGTACCTGAAATATGTGTTGAATTAACGTTGCCATATATATCGAACTCAATAGCTGTGTTGATTGCAATTACACCAAGTCTTCGGATAACTTCTGGAGCATTACTAATATTTTGTGGCCTCAATAGAATTTTGTCTTTGTACTTTTCCATGTTAGCCAATACGTATTCATAGCAGGGTTTCGTTAGCGTTAACGAAGAAGCAGATGCAAAATTTAATTTTCCTGCATCGATTAATTCGAATGTACTGTCTTGTAGTACTTCCGAATACATCGTCAAATTATCAAAGTTTCCTTTTGCAAATCCTGCTAGCACAGCATTGGCAACTTTTCCAATTCCTGCTTGTAGCGGCATCAAACTAGTTGTCAATCGACCTGCGGCAATTTCTTTGTTGAAAAATGTAATGAGATGTTCTGCAATTGCATCTGTGACTTCATCTTCATCGGTCTCTTGCGGATGACTGTCAGTCATTTCCGTGAAGACTATACCAATCACTTTTGAAGGGTCAACTTCTATGTATGTCTTACCGATTCGTGTGTGTGAATCTACTATTTCGTAAGGTTTTCTGTTTGGATAATCTTCAGGTACTGCAACGTCATGAATTCCTTCTAAAGTCAAAGGCATGGCAGCATTCACCTCAATGATGATGTGTTTTGCCAATTGAGCGAAAGTTGCAGAGTTTCCAACAGATGTCGTAGGAATAATATTTCCTTTTTCATCAACATAGGTTGCCTCGATTATTGCTAAGTCCAACTCAGGTAAGTGGTTGTTGTACATCATTTCAGCAGATTCACTCAAATGTTGATCCATGTACATCACAGCCCCTTCATTGATTTTATTTCTCAAGCTTCCATCTAATTGGAAAGGCATTCTGCGAGAAAGTGCATTGTTGTTAGCAAGGTCTGTGTCAGTGGTATGTCCCAAAGATGCACCTGTAATCAAACTGATTTTGACATCTTCGTTTTCCGCACGTTTTGCAAATGCTGGCAATACAGCTTTACTATCACCCGACTTGGTAAAACCACTAGAACCTACAAACATGTTGTTTTCAATAAGATTAGCTGCTTGCTCAGCAGTGATCACCTTATCTAAATAATTTTTATATTTAATCCTATCGTCCATGTTCGTTAGTCATTTTTGTTAATATCTTTGATATCTTTGTTTTATCTCATAAAGATATGACTTTGAAGATTAACAAGAAGTTAAAAACTAACCGCAATTTTAATTCAAAAAAAACTAGTCTTAATATCATAAAATGTCAAATATTTATTAATTTCAGACAGTGAAACGAACGAAACGCTCTAATAACAAGTATTATATCAACAAAGTTGATGTGGTAGATAATTCAATTTATTGCTATCACGATGTGATGGGAGAGCGTCTAATTCCAACTCATCGTCATGACAAAGCTCAGTTGACTTATATTGAAGGAGGCATTGTTCATATTGTGACTGATAAAGACGTTTATTACATTCCTCCACGACATTTCATGTGGATTCCTGCAGGCGTTGATCACAGCATCAAGACAAACAATGAGGAAGCTATTATGCACAATATTTATTTTCCAGTTGAGGAAGGTGAAGATGCGTTTTTTCAACGTGAAGGCATTTATTTAGCAGATGAATTAGCATTGAAAATGTTGTTGTTTTCGCTCCAATGGAATGGAGATGTTTTACCAGAAACTGAGGGGTATAGATTTTTGCGAGCGTTTAAATATGTTGTCTCTCAAACATGTATGCAAGCATTACCACTTTCGTTGCCTTATCCTAAAAATCCGCGTCTAGCCAAAGTGATTGATTTCATGGGGAGCAATCTTGAAGAGCAATTATCGTATTCAAAACTTTCAAAAAAATATGGGTATAGCGAGCGTACATTGAACCGACTTTTTCAAAAAGAGACGGGAATGTCGTTCATTAAATACTTAACAATCCAACGGATGTTAAAAGCAATCGAATTATTAGTAGATGGAAAAATGTCTGTTGCTGAGATTGCCTATGCAGTTGGTTACAACAGTGTTCCAACGTTTAGTAATACTTTTCACAAGCTGTTAGGACAACGTCCAACCGATTATAGCTTGAGTAAGCCAAATATCCTTCGCTCAGATTCAGAAAATTGATGCTTCCTTCAAACGAAAAAGGTTATTTTTGCATAAATTTTTTCGATAACAAAGATGAAATATCAATTTCACATTCAGAATCCAAATCAGCAATACGTGCAAATTACAGTTGAAACTGTAGCGATTGAACCGAATCCAATTATTCAATTACCAGCTTGGCGACCAGGTCGTTATGAATTGGGTAACTTCGCAAAAAATGTGAAAGGATTCAAGGTGTTTAATGGTCAAGGAAAGCGTGTTGGGTTTGAAAAACTAACCAAGGATTCTTGGAAATTGGATGTTGGACAAGGAGAAAAAATCAAAATTGAGTATGCTTATTATGCGAATTTACTAAATGCGGGTTCTACTTTCTTAGATGCATCTCAATTGTATGTAAATCCTGTGAATTGTTGTGTGTACCAAAAGGGAGAAGAGCATGAGCCTCTTACGGTTCAATTGCATATCCCTGAGCATTGGAAATATGCTGGTTCAATGAAACAAGTTGATGGATTGTTGATTGCTTCAAATTTTGATGAATTAGCAGATTCACCATTTATTTGTTCACCTACTTTACAACATAATTCCTACACCTCAGGTGAAACAACTTTCCACATGTGGTTTCAAGGAATCACAAAACCTGATTGGGATCGTTTGATTGAAGATTTTAAAAAATTTACGGATAAGCAAATTGAAAAGTTCTCTGAATTTCCAGTGGATGAATACCATTTCTTATTCCATATTTTACCGCATAAAGCGTATCATGGGGTTGAACACTGTAAGTCAACTGTGATTTGTTTGGGACCTTCATACGAAGTGTATCAATCACTTTACAAAGAGTTGTTGGGTGTTAGCTCTCACGAATTGTATCATACATGGAACGTCAAAGCAATCAGACCGATTGAGATGTATCCATACGATTTTACAAAAGAAAATTATTCGCGTATGGGATACCTGTGTGAGGGAGTTACAACGTACATGGGTGACTTATTCTTATTGAAGAGCGGTGTGTTCAACTTACAACAATATTTGGTTGAATTGACAGCGCGTTTTCAAATGCATTTCGATAATCACGGTCGTTTCAATTATTCTGTTGCAGATTCTTCCTTCGACACATGGTTGGATGGGTATGAACCAGGAGCGCCAAATCGCAAAGTATCAATTTACACAGAAGGAAGTTTGCTTGCTTTTGTTGCGGATGTGATGATTTTGAAGAATACAAACAACAAATACGGTCTTGATGAGGTAATGCGTCGCTTGTATTTCAATTATGCATTGCAAGGCAAAGGTGTTTCAGAAGCAGATTATAAAA
>DATGOZ010000064.1:0-4483 GCA_035305395.1 Taishania sp.
TTACAAAAAGTGAGGAAGAATACATCATGGAAGAAGCAATTGGTAATAAAATTGCCGATTACTTGATTAAACCTGTCAATCCCAATCAAATTTTGTTGAGTCTAAAGAAAATATTGGATCAAACGAAGTTAGTTTCTCAAAAGACGATGTCGAGTTACCAACAAGATTTTAGACAGTTGGGAATGCAACTTTCCTCTCGTATGGATGCAGCAGAATGGGCTGAATTGTACAAAAAATTAGTTTATTGGGAAATTGAGTTACAGCATACAGCTGACGAAAGCATGAAGCAAATTTTTGCCATGCAGAAGAAAGAGGCGAATAACTTATTTGCTCGTTTTATTGAGAAAAATTACATCGATTGGTTACATGGTGACGAAGATGCACCTCAGTTAATTCATACTGTGATGAAAGACCGTGTGTTGCCAATTGCAGACACCGACAAAGTATTCTTATTGGTTATCGACAATTTGCGTTATGATCAATGGAAGGTCTTGGAATCGACTTTTTCTCGTTATTTTCAGCTGGAAACGGATGACATCATTTATTCCATTTTACCGACAGCCACGCATTATGCGCGTAACGCCCTTTTTGCAGGATTGATGCCACTTGAGATTTCGAAAAAATTCCCAAATCACTGGGTTTCTGAAGATGAAGAGGATGGGAAAAACTTACACGAAGCAACTTTCCTTGAGGCACAATTGAAGCGTTTAGGGAAAAATTATAAATGGAGTTACCATAAAATTACGAATCTGAATGCAGGTAAGAAATTAGTAGATTCTTTTGCCCAGTTGAAGGATAATCAATTGAATGTGATTGTTTACAACTTTGTGGACATGTTGTCGCATGCGCGTACGGAAATGGAGGTTATCAAAGAATTGGCTGATGACGAGGCTGCTTATCGCTCGTTGACGCAATCGTGGTTTGAACACTCTCCATTGCAAGACATGGTTCGTAAAATCAGTGAAATGAAAGCGAAGTTGATTATCACAACGGATCACGGGACAGTGAAAGTGGAAAATCCAGTGAAAATCATTGGAGAGCGTGCAACAAATACGAATTTGCGTTACAAAACAGGACGTAATTTGTCGTACAATGCCAAAGAAGTTTTTCGAATTGCTAATCCAGAAGAAGCATTTTTGCCTAAGACTTCACTTTCTTCGGAATTTGTTTTTACTCGAGAAGGAGACTTTTTCATCTACCCAAACAATTACAACAAGTTTGTAAACTTCTATGCGAATACTTTCCAACATGGAGGAATTTCATTAGAAGAATTGTTGATCCCGTTTGTGGTGATGAATCCGAAGTAGGGATTTACGATTCTGCTTCGTCGTCAATTTCTTGTGGCTCATTCGTCTTTTCGTCCCAGCGAATAACGCGTTGTACACCTTCAACTTCTTCGAATTTGCGCATCAATTGTTCGAGATGTTCTGTGTCGAATACCATCACTTTGACTTTTCCTTCAAACAGTCCATCATTTGTTTCAAACGAAATAGACTTCATGTTGACATTGTGTTGATTCGAAATAATCTCAGTCAACTTGTTGACGATACCCATACGGTCAAAACCAAAGATTTTAACTGTTGCTTCACGTTCAATCAATTCTTGGTCTTTCCAACGCGCACTGATACAACGATAAGCCATTTTAGACATTAAGTGTTCTGCATTTGGACAGTTGTTGCGGTGAATTTTAATTCCATCGTTGATTGTGATGAACCCAAAAACCTTATCACCAGGAATTGGGTTACAGCATCTGGCCAACGTATATTGGATATTTTTGAAATCCTCACCAATGATAATCGTATCCGATTTTTTGTCAATTGATGCTTGAATATTTTTCTTTTTGCGCTCACGTTTAAAATCTTCCTCTTTCTTCTTGTGAGCTAAGGTTCCATTGTCATTGTCGAATTCACGTAATCTCGCCAAATCAATTTTTCCTTTGGCTATTCTAAAGTACAATTCCGTTGCACTTGGCATGTGGAATGCTTTTTCAAGGAAAGAAATATTTTCTGATGTAAAGCGAATATTGTGCTGCTTGAACTTACGCATCAAAATTTCTTTTCCATCATCTGCGATTTGTTTTCTTTCTTCGTTGAGCGTTGATTTAATCTTTTGTTTTGCACGAGCCGTTACAGCCATTCGCAACCATTCCTCATTCGGTTTTTGTTTCGGTGAGGTAATGATTTCCAACTGATCACCACTTTGGAGTTGATAGGAGAGAGGCATCAATTTGTTGTTGACCTTTGCTCCGATACACGTATCTCCAATGCGTGTGTGAATGTCGTAAGCGAAGTCGAGTACTGTTGACCCTGTAGGTAAAACACGCAATTCACCTTTTGGTGTAAAGACATAAATTTCGTCGTTGAATAAATTCAATTTGAATTCATTGACGAATTCCATTGCGTTGATATCTGGATTTTCTAATAGCGAGCGAATTTCGGCAATCCAACGATCGAATTTTGTATCATCTTTTTTAGATTCCTTGTATTTGTAGTGTGCTGCTAAACCTTTTTCAGCAATTTCATCCATACGCTTTGTACGGATTTGAACTTCAACCCATTTTCCTTGAGGCGACATCACTGTTGTATGAAGTGATTCATAACCATTTGCTCGTGGTGTTGAAATCCAATCTCGTAGGCGATCAGGACTCGGTTGATAAAAGTCTGTGACAATAGAATAAACGCGCCAACAATCGGATTTTTCCAATTCCAAAGGTGTGTCGATGATGATACGGATAGCAAAAACGTCGTACACTTCTTCGAATGGCACTCCTTTGGTTTTCATTTTGCGCCAAATCGAAGAAATAGATTTTGTTCTTGCTTTGATTTCAAAATTGTATCCTTCACGTTGCATTGCTTCCTTAATCGGATTCATGAAGCGACGAATGAAGCGGTTTCTGACATCCTGAGTGGATTTCAATGCGCTTTCGATTTCTTGATATACTTCTCGTTCAGTATATTTGAATGCTAAATCTTCTAATTCCGATTTAATCGAGTACAATCCCAAGCGGTGAGCAAGTGGAGCATATAAAAACTTTGTTTCAGAAGCAATTTTCAATTGTTTGTCTTCACGCATACTTCCAAGTGTACGCATGTTGTGTAAGCGATCGGCCAACTTGATTAAGACTACACGTAAGTCGTCTGAAATGGTCAAAATCATCTTACGGAAGTTCTCTGCTTGAATGGAAGCATTTTCGTCAAAAACCTCTGGTATTTTTGTCAATCCATCAATGATACGACGAACTTTTGGACCAAATAAATCCTCAACATCTTGTAGTGTGATGTGTGTATCCTCAACTGTATCGTGCAACAAGGCACAAATAATCGCTGTTGGTCCTAATCCCATTTCCTCCACACAGATACGTGCTACTGCGATTGGATGGTAGATGTATGGTTCTCCAGATTTGCGACGCATGTCTTTGTGTGCCTCAACTGCAACGTCAAACGCTTTGCGAATGAGCGCTGTGTCTTCCTTCGAACGATTCTTTACATGACGCATGAGTCCTTTGAATGCGCGCAAAATTTCTTTACGTTCTTTCTCTAAATCGATATGCGGAAAATCTGGATTTACTTCAGCCATTGTATTTGTGATAATTGAGACTTTAAACTTACTAAAAATTGAAAAATTGGAAGTGTGGTTTTGATAAAAAACTTTGTGATTGATTAGACGGTTAGACTGTTAGATAGCTAGACTACTAGATACCTGTCTTCCCCCTTGAGGGGGAACCAAAGGGGGTGACTTTTAAATGTAAATTATCCTGATGAGTTTGACGAAGCCAACCTGCAATCTGTAATTTTCAAATTTTGAATTTTCAAATTTAACTCACAATTCCAAAATCTGAAAACGCCTGTCTTCCCCCTTGAGGGGGAACCAAAGGGGGTGACTTTTTAAATGTAAATTATCCGACTGATCCTGAAAAGTCACGCTAATCCTGAAAAGTCACGCTGAGCTTGTCGAAGCGTAGACTTTATCACATTAATAGAATTTATTCTCGTTTAAAATTTGTTGATGTCCGGCTTAATTCAGGTAATAACTCCCACTGATTGTTGATAATAGCCTCCTTTTTCTTTCTACTCCAACCTTTAACTTGTTTTTCGAAAGCGATTGCTTGCCTAACATCTTTAAACATCATTGAGAATACCAATTCAATAGGTCTTCTTCTAAAAGTGTAGGATGTTTTATTAATTCCTTCTTGATGTTCTGCAAATCTACGTTCGATATTATTGGTAATTCCTGTGTAATAGGAATCATCACAGCATTTTAATATGTAGACATAGTACTGTTTCATAGTTAGTCGTAATTGGTAATTAAATATAGGAAAAAAATCACGCTTCGACAAGCTCAGCGTGACAATCGACAAGCTCAGCGTGACAATCGACAAGCTCAGCGTGACAATCGACAAGCTCAGCGTGACAACCGACAAGCTCAGCGTGACAACCGACAAGGTCATTATAACAACGGACAAGCTCATTATGACAGCGGATTA
>DATGOZ010000065.1:0-9990 GCA_035305395.1 Taishania sp.
TTAAAAGTTATGGATATGACTGCTTTTACATTGTGTATGGAAAATGAGTTACCAATTATTGTTTTTGATATGGATACAGTAGGTAACTTGAAAAAACTAATTAACGGTGAAAAAGTTGGTACAATCGTACACAATTAATCAGATAATAAAATAGTTATATTTGTTTACCAATTATTAAGCAATGACAGAGGAATTAGAAGAAATTTATAGTGAGTTAAGAAATTCTAATAATAAAACGTTAACTCATTTGGAAAACGAATTAGTTAAAGTTCGTGCAGGTAGGGCTACACCTTCCATGTTGCATGGTGTATTAGTTGATTATTACGGATCACCTACTCCAATTCAGCAAGTTGCTAACATTGGTACAATGGACGCTAGAACAATCACTGTCCAACCTTGGGAAAAATCTATGTTAAACGAGATTGCAAAAGGAATCATTAACTCTAATTTGGGGTTAAATCCTCAAAATAATGGTGAAACAATCTTGATTAACGTGCCAGCATTGACTGAGGAGAGACGTCGTGAATTGGTTAAGAAAGCTAAAGCTGAAGGAGAACACGCTAAAGTTGGTATCCGAAATAACCGTAAAGATGCACTGGATTTGGTTAAAGAGTTGAAAAATGAAGGAATGTCAGAAGACCTTGCTAAAGACGCTGAAGCACAAATTCAAAATATTACAGATGCTTACGTGAAGAAAGTTGATGAACAATTAGAATTGAAAGAAAAAGATATTATGACAATCTAATTCTTTGAAAAAATGATAAAAAGCTCACTTCTGTGGGCTTTTTTAGTTTAAACGAGGGTTGTATTCCAAATTGAATTTTGGGATGAATACCTGCAAATCTTTTTGGTTGATTAGATTTCTGAAAATATAAAAACCTTTCATATATCCAAACTCACTATGTAATTCACAACCACTCATGTATGAATAACTTTCGTCTGGTTTGAGAATTGGTTGTTCTCCAACAACACCTTCTCCACTAACAAAGTTGACATCGTGAAGCGAATCAAAGATGTACCAATGACGAAGCAAAAGCTGAATCGGAAATGAATTTTTATTACTGATTTTTATCTCATAATTGAAGAAAAAAGAACCTTCCTCAACTTGAGATAAGTCTTTTCTGAAGTTTACTTTTACACTAATTTCAACCCCTTCACTGATGGCTGTATTCATCATATTATATGATTCTAGATTCCTAAATTTAGCAATTTAGATTGGATTTGTTGTTATTATTTAGTATTAATTTAAATAGTCTTAGAGAAAAGGAATGATTTCTGGCAATTGAATTAGATCATTAATTCTACCTTCTTGTGCGGCATTTCTAACTTTTAAATGAGGTGCAAAGTGAACTGCTTTCATTCCACATTTTTCCGCACCAATAACATCTACCTCGTAGTCATCACCAATCATCAGCGATTTATCATTTATGGCTTTAGCTTGTTCAATCGCGTAATTAAATATGCGAATATCTGGCTTGTTAAATCCAACTTCCTCGGAACTAACAATTACTTCAAAGAAATCGATTAAACCACAGTTTTCAAGTTTGGTAAATTGTACTTCTTTAAAGCCATTAGTGATGACATGCATTTTATAGCCTTCCTCTTTTAATGATTGGAGCGTTTCTTTTGTATTTGGAAATAGCTGTTTTTGTAAAGGTGAAATGCGGATATATTCCTCATTGAAAAACTCGTTTAACTCAGGATTGTTAATTCCAAATTTGAGGAAAGTATTCTTGAAGCGAGTATCTCTCAATTCATCTTTACTGATTTTTCCTTTTCCATATTTTTTCCAAAGTGATGAGTTGATCTCTTTGTAAGTCAAATGAAATTTATGAAAACTAGGTATCTGATGAACTGATTTTGTTTGTTCAAAAAGCTGTAAAAGGGTTGCCTCAGAATTTTTTTCGAAATCCCAAAGAGTACGATCTAAATCAAAAAATATGTTGTGAATCATTTAAAATAAATAAACAATGCTAACTGTAATACAGTTATTTAATACAATACCAATAAGTATGAGTGGGTAGGTGATTTTGTGTTTACCAAAAAATTTAGCTGTGATAATTGAGCCAATAGGAATTGACAAGAAAAATGGAACCCAAAAAGCAAATGGGATAATTCCAATTTTATTTTTAATCTTAATGATTAGTTTATTTTTTCTTGTAAAAATCTTTTTGCGTTTCAATTCAATGCCTTTTTCTTGCGCTTCTTTGAGTTTTTTAATCTTTCTTTTGTGACTAGCTTTTAGAAAAAATTCGGCACCAAAATAAAAGATGGTTGTAGCAACAAATGCTCCAGCCAAATTTGCAATAAATGTTTCTGTATAACTTAAGTTTAAAGCCGGTCCCAATGCTGGACTAAACATAAATTTTACCATTGCGGTAAAAAATACCGTACTCATTCCAATCCACTGCATACCCTTCTTAGATTTTATTACCGTAAGCTAAATCTCCTGCATCTCCCATGCCAGGAACGATGTAAGATTGCGCCGTAAGCTCTTTGTCAATTGCTCCAACCCAAATCTCTGTATGTGGAGGTAAGTGTTGCTGAACAAATTCGATAGCGTCTGGATGTGCTATTGCTGATAAAATGTGTATCTTACTTGGCTTTCCATATTGGAGTAAAGCTTTGTAAACTGTTACCATTGAATTGCCTGTAGCTAACATGGGATCAGATATAATCAATGTCTTATTGGCAATATTTGGACAGGCAATGTATTCAACGTTAATTTGAAAATCTTTGTGACTTGAATGCTTTCTGTATGCACTGACGAATGCACTTTCTGCTTTGTCAAAATAATTTAAAATGCCATTATGCATCCCCAATCCAGCACGTAAGATTGTTGCTACCACAGGTTGGTCAACGATAATCTGTGAAACATCTTCTCCTAAAGGTGTTGTTGTAGTGCAACTTTCAAACTCCAATTTCTTAGAAACTTCATATGCCATGATTTCCGCTATACGTTCCAAGTTTCTTCGGAAACGCATTGAATCCTTCTGAGTGTGAATATCTCGCATCTCAGTAAGGAAATTATTGAAGATTGAATTAGTAATAGAAAAGTTATGAATCATCACTACGTGTTTGAATTGCTAATTTACGGAATAGCTTGATAGAAAGCTATAGCCTAGTAGTGAAACTTTGTTAAAAAATGATATTTATTGATTCCAAATTTCCCAAGCCTTTAAAGCTTGTTGCTTCAACATACTTTCACCATTTAAAATCTGTGCTCCATGCTGTTGGGCAAATTCTAATAATTTCGTTTTTTCGGGATTGTAAATTAAATCAACAACGAGGTGATCAGGAGTAAGAAATTCAAATGGTAGTTGAATAACTTCGTTATTATTTGGATACATTCCAATTGGAGTACAATTGACAATTAATTTACACGCATTCAACATGTGATTATTGATTTCATCATATCCAAATTGGTTTTCTTGTGCTGGTGTTCTTGAAATAAAAATACAGTCGATTCCTAAGTTTTTTAAAACGTAGAAAATGGCTTTTGATGCTCCACCTGTCCCAATGATTATAGCACGTTCGTGTTTGTTTGTAAGAAACGGTTTTATGGATTGATGAAATCCGAAAGCATCTGTGTTGTATCCAGTCGTTTTTCCATTTAAAACTTTGATACAGTTAACAGCACCGATAGTTTTTGCTTCCTCAGATAAATTATCTAGATAAGGAATGATAGTTTCTTTGTATGGAATAGTAACATTAAATCCACAGTACTCTTGTGACAGCAATGAACGGAAATCAGCAATTGTATCTAATTCGATATTTTCATAAACAGAATTAATGCTATTTGATTGAAAATACTCGGTGAAGAAAGATTTTGAGAAAGAATGCTTTAAGGTTTTACCTATTAAGCCATATTTTTTCATACGAATTATTTATTGCTTCTTTTACCCTTGATGAATTCAATGATGATCGGAATTACAGAAATAAAGATGATTCCAAAAATTACTGTTTCAAAGTTTCTTTGAACAATTTCTAAGCCACCAAAGAAATAACCAAGTAGTGTTAATCCTACTATCCAACAAAACCCTCCGATAAAGTTATATCTCAAAAATCTACCATAATGCATTTCTCCAATTCCTGCCACAAAAGGTGCAAACGTTCTTACAATTGGCACAAAACGCGCTATGATGATTGTTTTTGGACCGTGTTTATCGTAAAATTCATGTGTTTTATCTATGTACTCTTGTTTAACGAGTTGTTTTCCTTTGATTTTCCATTGCAACATTTTTAAACCTACTTTTTTACCAAGTAGATAGTTTACAGCGTCACCAGCAATGGCAGCAACAAATAACGATGACAGAACTATCCAAAGATTCAATTCTGCAGTTTGTCCATCTTTTGTAATTCCAGCACAAAATGTTCCGGCGGCAAATAGAAGCGAGTCACCTGGTAAGAATGGCATAACAACCAATCCCGTTTCCACGAAAATAATCAAGAATAGAATGACATAAATCCAAGTTCCATAATTGAGGATCATCTCAAATAAATGTTGATCGAGATGTAAGAAAAAGTCTAAAAACGAGTGCAAATAGTCCATGTTGTTAATTTGATTGTTAATCAATATTTAAAGTTGAATCGATGTGTTCTTTCCATGATTTAATTCCTCCTTCTAAAACTACGAAATCTTTTCGATTGAATTCTGTGTGTAGCAAGTTGCAAAGTGCTGAGGCTCTATTTCCTGAATGACACATCAATACGATAGTTTTGTTAGATGGTAATTCATCAATTTTTTTGCAAAATTCAGCCATTGGAATGTTTAGACATTGAATGTTTGCGACTTCATATTCGTATGGTTCGCGAATGTCTATAATTGTGTAGTTGTCAATATTGTTATAGACTTCTACTGCTGAAACAATTTTCATGATTTATAATTCGTTTTAGTTAAGAATCATATTGTCGATCAATCGGATTTCTCCACAGTATGCAACGATGCAACAAACAGCATTGTTCTCCCACTTTTCTAAGGTCTCCAATGTATTCATGTTAACAATTTGAACATACTCCGTTTCAAGTCCTCCAGCGTTGATTCTTACAGCGCATTCTTTCATCAGTTCGCTTGGAGAAAAATTTCCGATATTTTCTTTCGCAAAGATAAGTGTATTGTAGATAACTAATGCTTTTTCTTTTTCTTCTTCACTCAAGCGCATGTTTCTCGAACTTAATGCTAAGCCTTTTTCATTTCGGATTATCGGACAAGGAATTATTTCAACAGGTAATTTGAAATAATTTGTCATGTATTTGATGACAGCAACCTGCTGGAAGTCTTTTTGACCGAAGAATGCTAAATTTGGTTCAACAATTTCGAATAGTCTTTTCACGACTTGTACAACTCCTTGAAAATGTCCTGGTCTGAATTCACCTTCCATTACACTGTCCAAAATACCTAGATCAATTGTTGGTGCTTGATAATTTGAAGGGTATATTTCATCTATAGAAGGAGTGAAAACATAATCAACATTGTTGTTTTTGAGTAGGTTGATATCATTTTCAATTGTTCTCGGGTACTTCTCTAAATCTGTTGCGTTATTGAATTGTGTAGGATTTACAAAAATGCTTACTACGATAATGTCACATTGTGTTTTTGCATGTTCAACAAGTGATAGGTGTCCTTCGTGCAAAGCGCCCATTGTAGGGACAAAGCCAATTTTTTTACCTGATTTTTTATGGGTATCTAATTGTTCTTTTACTTCAAAAATGGTTGTTAATTGTTCCATCTCAATATGTTCATATTCTGGTCAAATCGGCAAAACTATTTTTTTTTCTTGAAGTTAAGCGTTTTTTTCTATATTTTTGTGAAGTTTTTTCAAAACCGAAAACACCAATGGAGAAAAAGAAAATTCTATTTATTTCACAAGAAATAGCACCGTTCTTACCGAAATCAGAAATGTCTTCTACAGCAAGGAGGTTGCCTCAATCAATTCAAGAATCAGGTAAGGAAATACGAGTATTTGCTCCTCGTTTCGGAAGTATTAACGAAAGACGTCATCAATTGCATGAGGTAATTCGTTTGTCAGGGATGAATATCGTTATTGACGATAAAGATCATCCGTTAATTATTAAAGTAGCATCCATTTCTCAAGCTAGAATGCAAGTCTATTTCATCGATAATGATGAATACTTTAAAAGAAAGACGAACGTTGTAGATGAGAATAATGAATATTTTGAGGACAACGACGAAAGATCTATCTTCTTTTGTAGAGGTGTTCTTGAGACAGTTAAAAAACTAGGTTGGCAACCAGATGTTATTCACTGTCACGGATGGATGACGATTCCAATGGGACTTTATTTAAAGAAAGTGTACAATAAAGATCCACATTTTGCTGATACGAAGGTTGTGTACAGTTTGTATAACAATACGTTTAACAAAAATTGGGATGAGAGATTAGCTGAAAAGCTTAAATTTGACGGAATGGATAGTGAAACAGTTGGAAATTTTGAAAAAACTGATTTCTATTCAATTACTGAAAACATGTTGAAATATGTTGACGGAGTTAACGTTTCATCAGATAATTTGGATGAAAATTTGAAGAAAATTTTTGACAATTTAGCTTGTATGAAATTGGATTATGTTCCAGAAGAACATCAAAACAAAATGTTATCAGAATTTTTTGATAAAGTGATTGATGAAGTACTCATATAATTTATGATAAAAAATAATTTTTATAAGTGGCAGAAAAAATCAAGTTTTTCTGTCATTTTTTTCTTTTTAACGATATTACTGACTCTTTTTGCAGCATGCAAAAAGAACGATAATTCGTTAGGTAAAGATTTACTTGATCCTAGCGATTTGTTGAGTTCGGGAGCGGTTGATACGTTTGATATTATTTCCTATACAATTGAGGATACTAACGTTTTTACAAAAGATCCTAGATTTGGATTGTTAGGGATTATTAATGATCGTGAGTTTGGTATTGTAGATTTAGGGTTTTACACACAAGTTAAACTTTCTGGTTTGAACCCAAATTTTGGAGACGTTTCTCAAGTCACAATTGATTCATTTGTTTTAGCTCTAGAGTATGCCGGTAGTTATGGTTATGCTGGATATCATACAGTGCAAGTTTTTGAGGTTGATGAAGAAATGTACTCCGATTCGACGTATAGATCATCACAAGATTTATTAGTTAAAAATGAAAATTGGGTGGATGGTAGTGGTTCTTTGAAATTCGACCCAAATGCAATTACCGTAGTTGGACAAGATACAATCAAGACACAACTACGTATTCCCTTAAAACCATCGAAGGCACTTCAAATTATTCAAGACGCACAAACACATACAGCTGAATTTGGGAACAATACATTGTTTTCAAAGAATTATTTGAAGGGTTTGTATGTTAAGACTGATGGAGTGGCTCCAGCGTTGAATAAAGGAATGGTTGGATATTTCGATTTATTAGACCAAGATTCTAAGATTATCATTTACTACAAAGAGAATGGAGTTTCGAGACCGCCGTTTGATTTAGTAATGAATTACGAATGTGTTGATTTTAATCGATATAAATATTCGAATGCTGGAACAAAGGTTGCTGCAATCATTGCTGATTCTACATTGGGTAAAAATGAATTTTATATGCAGTCGGGTAAATACCGTGCTGCTGTAAGTTTTCCTTCTATTAAGAATTTACCTAAGAATATTGTTGTGCACTCAGCCAAATTGTATTTGCCAGTTCAAAACCTTGTTGGAAGTAAATTTGCTCCTTCAGGAACTGTTAAAACGTTTGTCAAAGGAACTAACATAGTTTTAGGAGACACAGGTTATGAGCCTTACTTTAAAGGTTATGTGATTGATGTACGTGATTACATTCAAAGCTATTCTATCGGAAATATTTCAAGTGAAACACTAATCATATCGGGAAATTCCTTTGTTCAGTCTGCGGAACGTATTATTTTTAACGGAATACAGACGGATAAGAAGAATAAGCCAAAATTAATTTTATCTTACACTGAATTTTAGTACTTATGTGTGGAATTGTAGCTTATATTGGAAAAAGAGAAGCCTATCCAATCATTATTAATGGTCTGAAGAGATTAGAATACCGTGGATATGACAGTGCAGGTGTTGCATTGTTGAATGATAAACAAGAGTTGAATATTTACAAACGTAAAGGAAAGGTTTCTAACTTAGAAGAGTTTACTCTAGGAAAAGATATTTCTGGAACAGTAGGAATTGGACATACACGTTGGGCTACTCATGGAGAACCAAATGATGTGAATGCTCATCCACATTTTTCAGAGAACGGTGACTTGGCAGTCATCCACAATGGAATTATCGAGAACTACGATAGTTTGAAGTATGAATTGATTAAAGCAGGCTATCAATTTAACAGTGAAACTGATACAGAAGTATTGGTACATTTGATTGCTGATATTCAAAGTAAAGTTGATGTTTCTTTTGCTGAATCTGTTCGTTTAGCATTGGAGCAGGTTGTTGGTGCTTATGCTATTGTTGTAATCTCAAAAAGCAATCCAGATCGTATTGTTTGTGCTAGAAAAAGTAGTCCGTTAGTAATAGGAATTGGAGATGAGGGAGATTTTTATTTAGCTTCTGATGCTACTCCAATTGTGGAGTACACTAAGGACGTAGTTTACATGAACGATTTTGAAATTGCAATCGTTGATAAAACAGAAGGCTTGAAGATTTACAATATCCACAGTAGTGAACGTAAATCACCATATATTCAACAATTAGAGCTTCAGTTAGAAGCACTTGAAAAAGGTGGTTACGACCACTTTATGTTGAAGGAAATTCACGAACAACCACGATCTATTAAAGATTGTTTTAGAGGTCGATTAAATGCTGCTGAGGGATTGGTTTCACTTGGTGGTATTAAAGATTTTGAAAACAAACTAGTTTCTGCTCCAAGATTAATCATGGTGGCTTGTGGTACATCTTGGCACGCATGTACTGTGGGTGAATATTTAATTGAAGATTTGGCAAGAATCAATGTCGAGGTAGAATATGCAAGTGAATTTAGATACCGTAATCCAATTATCACTGAAAATGATGTTGTAATCGCAGTGTCTCAATCCGGTGAAACAGCAGATACTTTAGCAGCTCTTGAATTAGCGAAGTCTAAAGGAGCAACAATTTTGGGAATTTGTAATGTAGTTGGTTCTTCAATAAGTCGTGTTACTGATGCTGGATCATATACTCACGCTGGACCTGAAATTGGTGTTGCATCGACTAAGGCTTTTACTGCACAAGTAACTGTTTTAACATTGATGGCTTTGAGGTTGGCTCATAAGAAAGGAACAATAAGTGAATCTAAATATCGTACTTTGTTGGCTGAATTGGAGGCAATTCCTGACAAGGTGAAAAAAGTGCTGGAAACTTCGGATAAGTTAATTCAAGATATTTCTAAAATTTATTGCAATGCTTCAAATGCTCTTTATTTGGGAAGAGGAAATTGTTTCCCTGTTGCGTTGGAAGGAGCATTAAAATTGAAAGAGATTTCTTACATTCATGCTGAAGGTTATCCAGCTGCTGAGATGAAACACGGACCAATTGCGTTGATTGACGAAGAAATGCCTGTTGTGGTAATTGCTCCACAAGGACCTTCATACGAGAAAGTGGTTTCAAACATTCAAGAAGTTAAAGCGAGAAAAGGAAAAGTTATCGCAATAGTAACTGAAGGAGATGTACATGTAAAAGAAATAGCTGATCATGTGATTGAAATTCCGAATACTGACGAGAACTTAGTTCCTTTGTTAGCAACGATTCCACTTCAATTATTATCATATTACATTGCGATTTTGAGAGGATGTAATGTTGATCAACCGCGTAACTTAGCTAAGTCGGTTACTGTAGAATAAATTTTTTTAATAGATGAATTTGAACGAACGTCATAAAGATTTTTTTGAAAGTGTTTATGACGTTGTTCGTTTGATACCTGCTGGTCGCGTGACGACTTATGGGGCAATAGCAAAAGCATTAGGAGCCTCTTCTTCTGCTCGAGTTGTTGGATGGGCAATGAATGC
>DATGOZ010000066.1:0-5081 GCA_035305395.1 Taishania sp.
AAATTTCATATGGTTTGATTATGCAAGAGTTGGAAAGATGTGATTCAGGATTAAGATCTACTGCATCTGTTCAGTCTTCTTTAGTAATGTATCCAATTTGGAAATACGGTTCTGAAGAACAACGTATGAAATATTTGCCAAAATTGGCAACAGGTGAATTTATGGGATGTTTTGGTTTGACTGAACCTGACCATGGATCAAACCCTGGAGGAATGATTACAAACTTCAAGGATGCTGGAGACCACGTGATTTTGAATGGTGCAAAAATGTGGATTTCAAATGCTCCATTTGCTGATATTGCTGTTGTTTGGGCAAAAAATGAAGAAGGTCGTATCCACGGATTGATCGTTGAAAGAGGGATGGAAGGTTTCACAACTCCAGAGACACACGGAAAATTATCTTTACGTGCATCTGCTACAGGTGAGTTGGTTTTTGATAATGTAAAAGTTCCTAAAGAAAATATACTACCTGGTAGAACAGGTTTAGGAGCTCCATTGAGTTGTTTGGATTCTGCACGTTTCGGAATTGCTTGGGGGGCTTTGGGTGCTGCAATGGATTGCTATGATCAAGCATTGCGTTACTCAAAAGAGCGTGTACAATTTGGTGTACCAATTGGTGCATTCCAGTTGACACAAAAGAAATTGGCTGAAATGATTACCGAAATCACAAAAGCTCAATTGTTGTTATTCCGTTTGGGGCAATTGAGAGAAGCTGGTAAAGCTACTTCAGCTCAAATTTCAATGGCGAAGAGAAACTCTTGTGAAATTGCATTGAGAATTGCTCGTGAAGCTCGTCAAATCCACGGGGGTATGGGTATTACAAGTGAATATTCTATCATGCGTCACATGGCGAATTTGGAATCTGTTGTAACTTACGAAGGAACACATGATATCCACTTGTTGATTACAGGTGCTGATATTACTGGATTCCCGGCTTTTACACGCGATATGCCAGAGATTAAAAAATAATATTTCAAGATATTATAGAACGAAAGAGAACTCAAGAAATTGGGTTCTCTTTTTGTTTTGTAGCAGGAAGGGTTGAACTTTCTTAAGAAAAATAACAATCTCATCCATTTTTCTTAAGTTTGTGTTCGAAATATTTAGCCGTTTTAAAACCATTTCAAATGAATCAAAAATTATCGATTTACAATAGTTTAACTGGAACAAAAGAAGAGTTTAAACCGATTAGTGAGGGTCGCGTGGGAATGTATGTGTGTGGACCAACTTTATATAGTGAGCCACATATGGGGAACATGCGTACGTTCATCAACTTTGATTTGGTTTACCGCTATTTATTGAAACTGGGTTACAAGGTAAAATATGTGCGCAATATTACGGATGCGGGACATATAACAAATAGTGCTGGTCAGGCTGTTGATAGCATTGGTGCAGCTGCACGTTTAGAGCAAGTTCAATCGCTAGAGATTGTCTATAAATACAACCGCAAGTTTTTGGATTTGCAACGTATTTATAATTTATTGCCTCCATCAATTGAACCTACGGCAACGCAACATATTCAAGAGCAAATCGAAATTATTGAGAAAATCATTGATAATGGGTTTGCATATGTTGTTAATGGTTCAGTTTATTTCGACGTGAAAGCATATGCATTGAAGTACAACTACGGGATGTTGAGTGGTCGCAAGGTTGACGAGTTGGAAGAAGCAACGCGCGAGTTGAATGCACAAGATGAAAAGCGTTTCTTCGCAGATTTTGCACTTTGGAAAAAAGCAAATCCAGAGGATATGCAGATTTGGCGTTCTCCTTGGGGAGATGGAAATCCAGGGTGGCATATTGAGTGTACTGCTATGAGTACAAAGTATTTAGGTAATCAATTTGATATTCATGGAGGTGGAATGGACTTGAAATTTCCACACCACGAAGATGAAATTGCACAAAATTGCGGTGCATTTGGATGTAATCCAGCAAATATCTGGATGCATGCTAACATGCTGAATGTGAACGGACAGAAAATGAGTAAGTCGTTTGGAAATTTCTTTTTGCCAATGGAAATTATTGAAGGAACGACAGATCTATTTGATAAAGCATATTCAGCAAATACTGTGAGATTTTTCTTGATGCAAGCTCATTATCGTTCGACAATCGATTTGTCAAAGGATGCATTGGCAGCTGCTGAAAAAGGATTGGGTCGTTTGATGGAAGCTACAAATTTGCTAGGTAAATTGAAGACGACAGATCAATCCACGGAAGATGTATCTAAGTTGATCGAATCATTTTATGATGCAATGAATGATGATTTTAATGCTCCAATTCTAATCTCAAAATTGTTTGAAGCGGTGACTTTCATTAATAAAATCAATGATGGCCATGCAACAATTTCAGCAGAGGATTTGAAGGTACTGAAATTGGAAATGGAAAGCTTTACATATGATGTACTAGGATTGAAGCCAGAGCACGAAGGAACTTCTGATCGTTTATCACCAGTTATGGATTTGGTTATTGAGTTGAGAAATAAGGCTCGTGAAAATAAAGATTGGACTACTTCAGATCAAATTCGCGATGCTTTACTGAAAGCAGGTATAACGATTAAGGACTCGAAAGAGGGGACAAGTTGGTCCTGATTTTCAATATGAAAAGTAGAAATCGAATTTAAAAAATCAACAAAAAAGTTGAAATATTCAATTTCCAACGATAAATATTCATTTTGTAAAATCTGTTCAATTCAAAATAAGTAGTTTAGACTCAGAAATAAGGAGAAATAAATCAGGTATCTTCTTACGTTCACTTTGAAAAGTTGATAATAAGAATCACTGCTTGGAGAGGCAGGTTTCATTTTCTAGTTTGATTAAAGAGTATAACAGTTCTTAGGTTTCTTATTATTTTTAAAGTGCATGAGCGTAAGAAGTGCCTGTTTTAGTAAAAGAGTTTATAACTACACACGCTATACTTAGGAAAACTACACTTGCTAGCATAGAAAAAGACAAAAGGGTTGAATTAAATCAACTCTTTTTTTGTTTGTAGATGACGGGTCTGCTCGGACTTGCGTCGTTCTCAAATGGGGCAACCTGCAAATTCAAAACATAGCTACCATCTTCGATATTAGACGGGACATAAATTAATTCTGTAATCGTTTTGTGAAATTGAGGATTGTTTGGTACTTGCCAAAATGCGTGATGCATGGCTAAAACACCATTGTCTGATTCCCTATCGACAGAGGGTAAGTCGACAAGTAAATGTTCACAACCCATTTCATTTAATACATGAATGCAGTCGACTTGAAAGTATGGAGGGTTTGTATTGGAATAATTTTTTGTTAGTTTATCCGATTCATTGGGTAAGGTTCGTATTACTAATGCTTTTGCTTTTGCGCCATTAATTGCTTGATGCAATACCTCTTTCGTGATGACTAAATCTCCATTTTCAACTGTTGTCGGTTGTACCGTTATCAATAATGCATCAAAGAAAAATTCTTTTAAATGTTCATTAATGGAATAAACTTCCTTTGTAATGTGTCCCAAGCACTCTGTATGTGTTCCATTTCCGTGCGGATTGAATGAAATGTCTCTAAAATTTGTACTTCCTCCTTCAGCTACACTTCCCACATAACCATTTGCTCTAACGGGTTCAATTACTGGGTCATTAACATACCAAGCTTTAGCGCCACCTTCCAGTTTTCCCATCGGAATGGAGATGTCGATTCCTTCAGAAGTTTCAATATATGTAGTTGTGTCGATATGTAGTTTCATGAAGCAAAATTTTATTAAAAATAGCACTTTATTCTAAATGGATAAACAAAAAGGCACCGTAAAGCGCCCTAGTAGAAATGTCTGTTTTACAGATTAACTTCCATATAATTCTTGTCTCGTTTTTTCGTATAAAACCATACCGGCAGCTACACCAACGTTTAATGATTGAATTTCACCACGCATTGGTATTTTTGTCGCAATATCACTCATGTTAATTAAATCCTTTGTGATACCACTTTCCTCATTACCCATGATGATTGCAACAGAACCACGTAAGTTAGTTTCGTACAGATTGCTTTTCGCTTTTTCTGTACATGCAATGATTCTGATACCACTTTGTTGTAAGTAGAATAATGAGTTTTTCAAATCATCTGTTTTACATACTTTGATTCTGTTCAATGCTCCTGCAGAAGTTTTGATTGCATCAGAAGTTACCAAAGCCGAACCTTTTGAAGGAATCAAAATTGCATCGACTCCCTGACATTCTGCTGTACGAGCAATACCACCAAAGTTACGAACGTCGGTAATTCGATCTAGAACTAAAATATTAACCTTTTTCCCTTCAGTAAGTAGCTTGTCAACCAATTCTTCAATGTTTCCATATTCAACTGGAGATACATAAGCAATCACACCTTGGTGATTGTTTTGAGTGAGACTATCTAATTTTTGGGAAGGAACATATTGTAAATTCAAATCCTTTCCTTTTAATGCTTCTTTCAGTTCAAAGAAAAGGTCTTTATTGATTCCTTTTTGAATCAAAATTTTGTTGATTTCACGCTCAGCTTTAATTGCTTCGATGACTGCTCTAACACCAAAAATAATGTCTTTGTCCTCCTTGCGTGTGTATTTTTGAGTATTGTCACGATTATTGTCGCGACTAAATGCTCGGTTTTTCTCTCTCATTAAAATTGAATATCAAATACGATTGTTGTGTCTTCATGAACAGAGCGTGCTACTGGACAAGCCTTAGCTGCGCGCATCACTTTTTCTTGAACTTCTTCTGACCAGCCGTTTCCACTTAAATCCATTTCGATGATAATTTCACCAATTTTGCGAGGTGCTGGCGTCATGATTTTTGTTACATCTGCTTTTGCGTGTTGAAAGTTCAAACCATTTTGCTGGCAGTAAATACCAATGATTGTCATCATACACGATGCATACGCAGTTGCAACTAGGTCTGTTGGAGAAAATGCCTCTCCTTTTCCATTGTTGTCAACCGGTGCATCTGTCAAGATTTCAGTACCTGATTGGATGTGTGTGCATTTTGTGCGCAAATTGCCTAAATATTCAACTCTTGCTGTGCTCATAAAGATTGTTTATATTAAGCACAAAGGTAGCTGTTTTTAGATATGATTCCTAATTCTCATGTATT
>DATGOZ010000067.1:0-3582 GCA_035305395.1 Taishania sp.
ACCAACACCAATACACTGCAACACGTGAAATGCATAATATTGCAAAACGAAGCCCCAAAATACTAATTCAACTGCACGTTTATAACCTTTCTTTACACGCACATTCGCAAAATACGGTTCATCTCTTTTAAACAACAAGAGATAAACGAAAACCAGACCCGTTACAGTCAAGAAAATCGGAGAGGTAAATCCTCTAATGTATAACCACGTAGAAAAAATGGGATTGCTATAATCTCTATAATCCTCCATCAGAGAATCGTCGACAAAATGCCCTTCTAACATTAGCAATATAGCGATTGACCTAGCCATATCAATAAATGCTAATCGAGGTCTCTTCGCTAATGGAACTTCAATTGCTTGATTGCTCATTTAAACTTGAATTGAACAGCAAAGGTAAAAACTATTTATTAGAATACCATCTTTAAAAGACAGAGATTTAAAACCAAGGCTAACCAATTAATAAATAGCTAATTACATATAAAAACAGCATTAATTTGAATCCGTATTGATGGAATCCTCATAGCGTTTTTTGTAGTAGTTATACAACTCTAATTGAGTATGGAATGTGTTTTTATCAACCTTACGATACTTATTTTTTTGGTATTTCCCGATAATTCTTGTCTTCGAATTTCCTTGCAATTGAAAATCGAAAATATCATCTAATTCTTTTTGAATTTCAGGGTCATGGACAGGACAAGCTACCTCAATACGCTTATCTAAGTTGCGTTCCATCCAATCGGCGCTACTAATAAAGTATTTTGGTTGACCATCGTTGTAGAACTTTAAAATACGTGCATGCTCCAAAAATCGGTCAACAATCGAATAAACAGTGATATTTTCCGATAGTCCTTCAACACCAGGAACGAGACAACAAATACCACGAATAATCATCTTAACAACTACACCTGCTTTACTTGCTTTGTAAAGCCACTCAATCATTTCAACATCTGTCAGATTATTAAGTTTGATATAGATTTCAGCTGTGCGACCTTGTTTTGCAACAGCAATTTCATTTTTGATCAAATCAATAAAACGCTTACGAGTATTGATTGGAGAAACCAGCAACTGACTGAATCTCTTATTAAGATTTGGACTTTCACTTTCCAACAATTGGAAGACTTTAGCAACTTCAAGTCCAATCTTCTCATCTGCTGTAATCAAACTCAAGTCATCATAAACTCTAGCTGTTTTTTCATGAAAGTTTCCTGTACCAATATGTGTGATGTATTGTCGTTTGTTGCCACTCATTCGCTCAATTTGGAACAACTTTGAATGAACCTTTAAATGTTGCCCTCCATGCAATACAATTGCACCATTCTCACGCAATTTATCTGACCAAAACAAATTGTTCTCCTCATCAAAACGAGCCATTAACTCTAGGAAAACAATTACTTTTTTCCCATTACTTACAGCATTAATTAAGGCGTTTAACACCTGTGAATTTCGTGCAACACGGTAAACATTAATCTTAATCGACTTAACTCTTGGGTCGATAGCAGCTTCTCGTAATAGATCTACCAAATAATCGAAGCGTTGATATGGATAATGAATCATCACATCTTGCTTCAAGATTACTTTCAGTAAATTTTTCTGTCCCTCCAACTTAGGATGATTCAACGGAGGCAATGGTTTGAAAACGAATTCAGGATTTCCAAAATCAGGGAAACTCATGAAATCTTTGAAATTGTGATATTTTCCTCCTGCAATCGTATTGACACCAAAGACCAAATTCAGATTTTGTAGCAAGTATTCCAACAAGTCATGTGGCATATCTTGGTCATACACAAATCGTACTGGTTCACCCTTTTTTCGTAGTTTGATACTCTGTTCAACCTTATCCACCAATGACACAGAAATATCATCATCCAAATTCAATTCAGCATCACGTGTAAACTTAAACGTATGTGCTTCAATTTTATGGTATGTGAAAATGGAAAAAATTTGATCCAAATTCAAGCGAATAATATCATCCAACAACACAACCAATGTTTTTTCTCCATCTTTCATCAAGTAAAATCTTGAAATGGAAGTGGGGATAGCAATCAACGCATAACGAACTTTCGTTGATCGCAAATTGGTCATCTTAATTGCCAAATAAACAGCTGAATCACGAAGTCGTGGGAACGGCGTTGATGAGTTGAGCATAATCGGAACAATCGCATGTTTCAATTCCAAATCAAAATAGGATCTCAACTCTGCAATTTGTTCTTCACTCAATTCATGCTCTTGAATATGAAAAATATTGTGTGCTGCAAGTTCGCGTAAAATCTTTTGATAAGCAATCTCAAACTGTTTCTGTTGTTTCAAGACAATCAATCGAATTTCTTTGAACAATTCTTTTGGAGATTGAAAACCTACAATCGACTTTGTTCCAACAGCAATCATCCGTTTGATATTGGCAACACGTACACGATAGAATTCATCCATATTATTGGAATAAATCCCAAGAAAACGCATGCGTTCAATCACTGGATTTCGAACATCTAAAGCCTCTTGAAGTACACGTTCATTGAATGAAAGCCAACTTATTTCTCTATTAAATAATTCCATAAGTAGATAAAAACATTACTTAATTTTGGTTGTTAACTTTCAATTCTTCAAGTAAAGGCTTAAACCTTCATTCCTTTAACAATGCGATCTTTTCGTTTTGTTTTTTGTAATTTTTTGAGCATGACCATCAAATAAGCATTTCCAGCAGAAGATTGCACGGTATATTTTTGATTTCCATACATCAATTCTCCTCCTCTATTCATATCCCAAGTTGCATCCAAATAGTATTTAGACGTATTTGATTCTTGTCGAACTTTAAACGATAAAACCCTACCCTGACCAACTTCAAAACGGATGATCATCTCACCTGTTTTTCCATAGCTTTCAAAAATTCCTGGTGTTTGAGCTTGAATCGTAATGCGATCTTCTTCTTTATTTTTGTTAGCAACCAAGACCCCATTTTCTGAAGTACCTTGAGTTCCTGATTGTTTAACTCTTTGCAAAATGATTGTCTGCGAAATATAAAACTGTACTCGTTTCATTTGCGTTTCTGCCTCCAATCCAAATTCATCCTTCACTTGATTTGTAAATGGAATTTTTGTTCCACAACTCACTAAGATCAATCCTACTATAACAAAACTTAAGTACTTCATCTGATTAAAATTTATACAAATATAATGAAGGTCTTTAAACAAAAATTATTCCAGAGTTTATAAATAAAAAAAAGCCAAAGCAGGAAACTTTGGCTTTCATATCTATTTATCGTATTATCTTACAACAGTAAGGAATCCGTGTCCTTCAAGTGTATCTCCAAGTTGCCCTCTTACAATATATTTGTAGAAATACACCCCTCCAGCTACCATTTCACCTCCTTTCGTTTTACCATTCCACATTGGAGGGTTTAACTGATCACCAATTCCTTCAAAAACTACATTTCCCCAACGGTTTAATATTACCAACTCAATGTAATCTGCATACGTTGTGTGCAAGAAGAACATATCATTAACGTCATCACCATTCAACGTAATAACATTTGGTGCGTCTACAGTTGGTATTGGATAAATACATGAACCATCATCCAACACCGCAGCT
>DATGOZ010000068.1:0-3678 GCA_035305395.1 Taishania sp.
TAATTTATTTGAATATTTACTTCGCTTAGGAGATGATAGTTTAATCATTGGACACCGTTTGTCTGAGTGGTGTGGTCATGGTCCAATTTTGGAAGAAGATATCGCGATGACAAACTTAGCGTTGGACTTTATCGGACAAGCTACTTCTATCTTAAATTATGCTGGTCAGGTTGAAGGAAAAGATCGTGACGGAGATGCTTTAGCTTTCTTACGTTATGAAAGAGAATACCGCAATTTGTTATTGGTTGAACAACCAAACGAAGATTTCGGAGTAACAATGATGCGTCAATTCCTGTTCGATGCATTTAGAAAACCATTGTTTGAAGCATTAACAAAAAGCACTGACAAACAATTGGCAGCTATTGCAGAGAAATCATTAAAAGAAACAAGATACCATTTAAAACATTCATCTGAATGGGTTATCCGCTTAGGAGATGGTACAGAAGAATCTCACAAACGTGCACAATATGCTCTGGACACATTGTGGAGATATACTGATGAACTATTCTTTGAAAATGAAGTTGATCAAGCTTTACAAGCTGAAGGTATTGTTCCTTCATTAGCTCCAATCAAAAAAGAATGGGTGAAAACAGTTCAAGATGTAATCGAAGAGGCAACGTTAACTATCCCTCAAAATGGTTGGAAACAAGATGGAGGTAGAATTGGTCGCCATTCAGAAAACTTAGGTTACATTCTTGCAGAATTGCAGTACATGCAGCGTGCATACCCTGGAAATAAGTGGTAAGAAAATGATTACAGAAGAACAAATTTGGAAGTGGCTGGAAGAGGTTTCAGATCCAGAAATACCTGTTCTTACAATAGTCGATTTAGGTGTAGTTCGCAAAGTTGAATTAATCGATACAAAAGTTAAAGTAACAATTACACCAACTTATTCTGGATGCCCTGCAATGCAGGTTATCGAAGAAGATATCATCAAGCTTTTAAAATCAAAAAATATTCAAGAGGTGGAAGTGCAACTCGTACTTTCACCTGCTTGGACTACCGACTGGATTTCTGAAAACGGTCGACAAAAGCTCAAAGAATACGGCATTGCTCCTCCTGCTGATGAAGTGGATAAGAGCGTTCTCTTTGCAGAACAACCAAAAATTGAATGTCCATTGTGTCATTCATTCAATACACGTATGGTTTCACAATTTGGAAGTACTGCCTGCAAAGCACAATATCAATGTAATGATTGCTTAGAACCGTTTGATTATTTTAAGTGTTTGAAGTAAGCTTAAACCTTCCCAACAACAGCCTCAGATACATTGATTATATGATCACCAACTTTTTCTAAAGAGGCAAATAAATCACTGTAAATCATTCCAGATTTGTAGTTGTAGTCTGGTTGAGAAAGCGATTCTAAATAATCTTTACGCAATTCATCACGCATGTCATTAATTTTAGATTCTGCAAGAACTGCTTTGTCAATGGTAACTTTATCTTGATGTTCACTTAGGTTTTCACTCATAATTAGTAAGGCATTATCAACCAAATCAAAGAGCGCTACCAAATTATTTCGCTGTTCAGGAGTGAACCACAATTTCTCATCAACTTTTCGCTCGATTGTCAGTGACATTTGATAGAAAATATCTCCAATTCGCTCCATATCGTTTACCATACTATTCATTTCATGAATACGTGATGCAGTTTGATAGGTTAAATCTCCTTCTGACAGATTTTTGAGATACGTTATAACCTCAATCTCAATACGGTCTGTAATATCTTCGTATTTCTTAATACGTTGCATGGTACGATAAAACGTACGAGGGTTTTGTTCAAACAACAAAGAGCGAGTCATTCCAGACATACGTTGTATCAGTTTCCCAAACTTTTCAATTTCCTTTTTAACCTCTAGAATCGATAAATCAGCTGTGTTTAATAATCCTGTTCCGATATATTCCAAATGATGCACCTCATCCGACCTACCTTTTGATTTCACAAGTCTTTCGGATAAACCAACCAATTGTGGTACTAGAAAAGAAAAGAGAATGAAATTAATTCCATAAAATAAGGTGTGAAAAATTGCAATTCCTGTATTACCAAAATCTGCAGATTGTGCAACTGGATCACCCAAATTGAATCGTAACATAAGTGATTGTGTCAAACGAATTAACAATGGCAATGCCAAAATACCCCAAACAAGCCCTGTAGCTGAGATTAATGTGTAAATGCGAGCTGAACGTTTTGCATGAACATTTCCAGCCCATGAAGCAATCTCAACATTAAATGCCGTTCCAACACTTGAACCTAGCACAATAGGAGCAGCAAATTCAAAAGAAATAATTCCGCAATACACCATCACCATTGTAAAGGCAATCGTTGCAACAGTTGACTGCAAGAACAATGAAAAGAAAATTCCAACTACAACCAATAAAAGATTACCTATAAACGGCGTTTCAAAAAAATGAATAATATTCATAAGATAAGGAACATCTTCCACATTTTCAGGCATATTGATAATCATAAAACTCAATCCCATGATTAGGAAGACAAATCCAAAAAAAGTATTTATCCACGATTTCCAATGTTTTCTACCAAAAAATAGTAATGGAGCTATAAAGGCCAAAATAAACAATGCGTAAACTGACAGATCGAACTCAAATGCAAGTAGATTAATAAACCAAGTAGTGACAATCGTACCGATATTTGCTCCCAACATTAACCACGTCGAATGTGTAAGTGAAATTAATCCAGCATTGGCGAATGAGACAATCATCACCACTGAAACAATGATAGATTGTAAAATTGCACTGATACTAAATCCTACAAACGTTCCTTTTAATTGATTCTTACCAATCGAACGGATATGATATCTAATTTTTGCTCCTAAAGCCTGTTGTAATCCCTCGGACATGACTTTCATTCCATATACGAATAATCCAAGTGAACCGATTAATACGATGAAATAAAATAATCCCCAAGGCAATTTAGTATGAACTGGGTGTATCTCCGATAAAACGGTCTGACCTTCTTTGGTAAATCCAACTTGTATCAAATAATTCTCATTGTGTCGAACACCTTGAATTGTGTATTCAGTCAAACTCAATGGAATGTTTTCAATTCTCTCCCATTTATCTGCTACTGCATCTTTTAGTTTATACTGAATAAAAAGATTATTAACTTCATCTTTAAAGATATTATAACAGTCATATTGCATTGACCATCGCACTGTTATTTCATCAGAAGATGCTGTTGTTTTTACAAATGTAAACAGCTCATCGGTATTACAACCAGAAGAAACAGGTTGCTTATCATTATTCCCTAATCCAACAAAACATAAGATTAGGCAAAAGAACAAAACAATATGTGAGTTTTTTTGTTTCATAAAACTTTAGGCACAAATGTAGCAAGACGAATTTCTTAATCGATTGATAACGCATTAAGTTAACATTAAGATTAATCGACAAGTATAAACATACAAAATAATCTATTCAATGTTAAGCAAATATTAAAATTCCTTAATCAAAATTTCATCAACTGATAAATTCTTCCAAACCCTATTCTCTATGAATTAAGGGAACTTTGTCTCGATTAAAAATTAAATATATGAAAACAACAAAATTTAAAATCGGGACGTTGTTAATTGGTACAGCATTATTATTTGGAACTGTATCATGCAAAAAAGAAGGTTGTACAGATCCAAACGCTGTTAACTACAATGAAAAAGCAAAAAAA
>DATGOZ010000069.1:0-4529 GCA_035305395.1 Taishania sp.
ATTAATTCTTTTCATTGCAAATATGTCTTCATATTCTGCGTTATCAACTTTGTTAACAATCAATGTTTGAAATATAATTGTAGAGCGAAATAAAGATGCAGTAAGAAAAATTAATTTTAACCTATTAAATTGCAATAAACATGAAGATGAAAACAAAATTCGCTTTGGTAATGCTAGCTTTAATTGCGGTTGGAACCGTTTTCGCGCAAATAGAAACAGGGGATATGCCAGTAGCTGAGACAACAAAAGCAACCGTTAAAGAAATTTCTGCAATAGAATTTTTGTTAAAAGGAGGGGTATTCTTAATTCCAATTGTGCTTCTATTATTTTATTCGATTTCAGTTGGTATTGAGAAATTCTTATACATCAAGCGTGTGACTAAATTTGACGCATCATTATTGAGCGACATGAGAAGCAATTTGGTTCAAGGAAATGTAGACAATGCTTTAGCAACTGTTTCAAGAGATAAAACTGCCTATGGAGTTGTTATCAAAGAAGGAGTGCAAACAATTGGAAGACCTGTATCTGAGATTGAATCAAATATGGAAAAAGCTACCAACATTGAGATTGGTAAAATGGAAAAAAACCTTAGTCACCTTGGAATGATTGCAAGTATTGCACCAACGCTTGGATTCGTGGGAACAATCTCCGGGGTAATCAAAATTTTCTATAGTATTTCCATTACTGAAAACGTAAGTATTGGTAACATTTCTGCTGGTTTGTACGAAAAAATGATTGCTTCAGGAGCAGGTTTGACTGTAGGTATTATTGCATTCGTTATATACCATCTTTTGAATGGAATGATTGATAAATACACATTGAACATTCAAAAGGTAAACATGGATTTTGTAAACATCATTCAAAGACCTAATCATGGCGATAAAGCGTAATAATAGATTTCACGTAGAAGTAGCGAAGGATGCCTTGAGTGACATCATGTTCTTCCTATTGCTCTTCTTCTTGATTATATCAACATTGGCAAATCCAAATGTCATAAAAATGGATTTACCAAAAGCTGATGCACCAGAAAAAACTTCACAAAAGCACTTGACATTAGCTGTTACGAAGGACAGAGAATTCTTCATAGACAAAGACCCTGTTGCATTTGAAGACTTGGAAAATCAACTATTACTAAAAACTAAAGAATTAGGAAATTCGACAGTTGTAGTGAGAATACCTTACGATATGGAAGTTCAAAGTTTAATTGACGTGCTCCAAATCGGAACCAAAACAGATCTTAAATTCGTCATAGCCGCTGACGTTACTAAGTAATAAATAAAAAAATAGATAGAAAGTCCACCCAAAGTGGACTTTTTGTTTTTTAAGCGATTTTACCCCAATCGGGTTTCTTTTTCAAGATATCAGTCAAAATTGATCGAATAACTTGATTTTCTATCTTTTCCAAATTCGGATCGTCAATCAATATTTTTCTAGCGAAAGCACGCGCATCTGCTACTAGCTGTTGATCTTTTGACAAATCAGCAATTTTCAGATTTAACATACCACTTTGTTGTGTCCCCATCAAATCTCCTGGACCACGTAACTGCAAATCAACTTCAGCTATTTCAAAACCATCATTGGTGCGAACCATCGTATCCAAACGCTTTTTTGTTTCAGCCGACAATTTATTTCCGGTCATCAAAATACAATACGACTGTTCTGCCCCACGACCAACACGTCCACGCAACTGATGCAACTGAGACAAACCAAATCGTTCGGCACTTTCAATAATCATCACCGAAGCATTTGGAACGTTTACCCCCACTTCAATAACAGTTGTCGCAACCATGATTTGTGTTTCACCTCGAACAAATCGTTGCATTTCGAATTCTTTTTCATTTGGTTTCAATTTTCCGTGCACGATACTAATTCTATACTTCGGAAGCGGAAAAGCCCGGGAAATCGCTTCAAAACCGTCCATAAGGTTATTGAAGTCGAGTGTTTCGGATTCTGAAATCAATGGATACACAACATAAATTTGTCTTCCCTTCTCTATTTCATCACGCATAAATCCAAAAACCTGCAAGCGACTATTTTCCATACGGTGAACGGTGGTGATCGGTTTACGTCCTGGAGGTAGCTCATCAATTACAGAAACATCCAAATCCCCATAAAAAGTCATTGCTAACGTTCGAGGAATAGGTGTCGCAGTCATAATCAATATATGTGGTGGAACTGAACTCTTTTTTCGCATCTTCGCACGTTGAGCCACACCAAAGCGATGCTGTTCGTCAATTATAACAATACCTAGATTTTTAAACTGTACAACATCCTCCAATAAGGCATGTGTTCCAACCAATAAGTTTATTTCACCACTCAACAATTGTTCATGTAAAACACGACGATCTTTTTGTTTTGTAGAACCCGTTAACAATGCTACTTTCACTGGAAATTGCTCCAGCAATCCAGCAATTGTTTCATAATGTTGATTTGCCAAAATTTCTGTCGGTGCAATCAAAGCAGCTTGATAACCATTTCCAATACCTATTAAAGCCGTCAACAACGCAACAAGTGTTTTCCCAGCTCCAACATCACCCTGCAACAATCGATTCATTTGTTGCCCTGTCAAAAAGTCTTTTCGTATTTCTCGCACAACGCGCTTTTGTGCATTTGTGAGTTCAAAAGGCAATCCGTTGTTATAAAAATCTGTAAACAAATTTCCAACTTCAGAAAACACAAATCCGGAAGTTTTTTGAACATTGATTTGCTTGCGAACTAACAATTCCATTTGTAAATAGAACAATTCTTCGAATTTCAACCTACCTCTTGCCATGTTGGCTAGATTTAAATCTTTCGGCTGATGAACCTGCTTGTAAGCTGTTGTTCTATTCATCAATTGAATTTCTTGAAGCATATATGCTGGCAAAGTCTCAGTTAAGCTCGGCATTTGCTCAAGCAAACCAATAATCAATTTCTCAAGTCCCTTGGAATGAAAACCTTTATCCGTTAACTTTTCTGTAGTAGAATAAACTGGTTGCAATCCTACTTCTTGCTTCACCGAGGCATATTCAACTACTTCAGGATGTGGAATTGTCCACTGTGCACCAAAAAATTTTGGTTTACCAAATATTTGCAACTCGACACCTTTTTTTAGCTTGGGCAATATCCATTTGATTCCTTGAAACCAAACAAGCTCAATCATTCCTGTGTGATCTTCGAACTTTGCAGTCAATTTTCTCTTTCTACCAACACCTGTCTCTTTGATATCGATTAAATATCCTCGCAATTGAACAGCAGTGTCTACCGTTCTTAAATCAGCAACAGTATGATAAACCGAACGATCTACATAACGAAAGGGAAAATGATTCAACAAATCTTCAAACGTAAAGATAGCCAATTCACTTTTTAGCAATTCGGCTCGTTGAGGACCAACTCCTTTCAAATATTCAATCGGTGTCTGCAAGAATGTCTTCACGAGGTAAATTTACAAAAAGAATAAGTTATCAAAACCACAAAACGAAAAAGGTCGCCTTGTGAGCGACCTTCAAACTATCTATTTAAATCTTATTTATCTTTTTTAGAAGACAAGTCGATCAACACTGGAGTTGCGATAAACAATGTTGACAATGTACCAATGATAACACCAATCAACTGAGCGAAGATAAATCCTCTAATTGGCATACCACCGAAGAACAACATAATCAACAATACGAAAATCACACATGCCCCTGTGTTAAACGTTCTTGATAATGTTGAGTTCAACGCTGAATTGATTTCAACGACATCCATTTTATTGCTTCCATAACCAATATTCTCACGAATACGGTCAAATACAACCACTGTGTCGTTGATTGCGTAACCTACAACAGTTAAGATCGCTGCGATCAATGCTTGGTCAACATCCATATTGAATGGCAAGATCCCGTTAAAGATTGAGAATACACCCAAAATAATCAATACAGTATATGCTAATGATGCAACAGCACCTGCTGAATATTGCCACTTACCAAAACGAATCAAGATGTAAGCAAACATAAATACCAATGAAATCAATACTGCCCAAATAGAAGAACGAGTCAATTCTTCAGAAATTGTTGGAGATACTGTTCTAGATTCCATGATTTTGTATCCACCCCACTTATCTGCTCCTGATTTGAAAGCATCTTCTAATTTCTCTACAACTTTACTGTTAGCAGACTCATCTCCCAACAAATAGTTTGTAACAATTTCCAAGTTGTATGAATTTGACTTTGTTTTCAACATAATTGAAGCTTCAGGAGAATCAAATGAATTTCTCAAAGCAGTTTCAATATTATTCAATTGACTTTGAACTGACTTATCAAACTTCACTACATAAGTACGACCTCCAGAGAATTCAACACTTGGATTTAACCCTTTTGTAAACAAAGATCCTAAAGCAACTAAAGCAATAATTCCTGAGATCACATAAAACTTCTTACGTTTTCCTGCGAAATCGATATTTGTATTCTTAAATGCATCTTTTGTAATCGCGATATCAAATGAAATTGTTTTACCTCTTCTCATTTGAATATCGAAGATCAATTTCGTAATCACGATTGCAGAGAACA
>DATGOZ010000070.1:0-3732 GCA_035305395.1 Taishania sp.
TGGATAGTGAAAATAAAATACCTTCAGATCTAGTTTCATATATTGCGGATCAAGGTGGATTGGAAGGAAACTCTGGAAACCCAGGGTATAGCAGTGTTCCGCAAATGGCTATTAGCTGGTGTGGTGCAATCATGGATACAACTTGGTTAGAGCCAGGAGATCAGCCGTATGTTGGAATGCATAATCTTGGGGATGGAGTTGTGCCAAATATGTATGGTCAGCCAAATGTAGGGATGACAATTCCAGTTGATTTGTATGGAGATTCTTTGATGTATAAGAGAACATTAAATATTGGTGTGCCAGGACGATATAAAAGCTATCCTGGAAATGGACACTGTGATTTTCCAAATGGAAGTGAATCATTGATTATTGATTTCATGCATGAGCAACTTTGTGAAACAGGATTGTTGGCAACTGCTATGACGGAGAAAGAAATTATTTTCTCAGTATATCCAAATCCTGCATCTGAATCATTTTTTGTAGATCTTCCTGCGAATTCTAAAGAATGGGAGGTTTCAATTATTTCCTTGCTAGGACAAGTTATGGATGTTAAAACAATGAGTTCGACAGAGAGTAGAGTGGAATTTAATTCGTCTAATTACAATGCTGGTATTTACTTAGTAAATATGAAATCAGCAGACGGAAAAACAGCAGTTAAAAAAGTTGTTGTTCAATAAATAAAACGCAGTAGAATTTTTGTAGCTGCCACTCCAAAAGAGTGGCAGTTTTTTTTGCTAATAATTATCATTAACTTCGCGTAAAATAATCAATTTGGTATGATTCAGAGAATTCAATCAGTTTACTTGTTTGTGTCTATCGTTGTCTTGTTTGTAGCAAGTTTCACAAGTTCATTTTTCTATTATATTACAGATGTTGCAATCGTTAATTATGCTGGATTAGGGATTACAAAAACGACACATGATCATCTTCATGTTATAGAGAATCAATTCTTACCAATTTGTATTGTAACAATAGCATTGGCAGTTTTGGGGATTGTGGTATTGTTCTCGTTTAAAAATTTGAAAAAGCAATTGAGATTAGCCCAATTGTTTTGGGGCTTGTATTTAATGATAATTATTGGATTTGTATGTTGGTATTACCTAGTTGATGAATCATCACTTGGTGGAAAGGTGATTCAATCCAATTATGGAATATCATTTTTCTTGTTGATTATCGGGTTAGGATGTGCTCAATTGGCATTCCTAGGAATCAAAAAAGACAAAAAGAAAATTGAGTCTTTAGATAGATTGCGTTGATAGCATCTGTTGTGTTGGATATTCTATTTCATGGAATAATAATATAATTAAATGAACTTTCTTTCAGTTGAAAATATCACCAAATCGTTTGGTGATCGAATCATTTTTCAGGATATAACTTTTGGAATTGATCAAGGACAAAAAGTTGCGATAGTAGCAAAAAATGGAGCTGGAAAAACAACTTTGTTACGTTGTTTGACAGGGTTAGATACATTAGATGCTGGTCGTGTGGTATTCAGAAATAACATACGCATGGTTTTCATGGAACAAAGTGAAGATTTGAATCCTGAACATACGATTTTAGAAGAAGTTTTTAGTCACGACTTACCTGAATTAAGAGCAATTAAGGAATATAATTTGGCATCTAGTAATGGCGATGAAGAAGCTGTTCAGCAAGCCTTTGAGAAGATTTCTGAACTCAATGCTTGGGATGTTGAAGTGCGTGTTACTCAGATTTTATCGGTTCTGAAACTTGATAAGACAGACATGCTTATTTCAAATTTGTCGGGGGGACAAAAAAAACGAGTGGCATTGGCAAAAGTATTAATTGCCGAACCTGATTTCTTGATCTTAGACGAACCAACAAACCATTTGGATTTGGATATGATTGAATGGTTGGAAGAATACCTTTCAAAATCTAAATCAACGATTTTAATGGTAACACATGATCGTTATTTCCTAGAGGTTGTTTGTGATACAATTTTAGAGTTAGATAATAAGACCTTATACCGCTATAAAGGTAATTTTTCCTATTTCCTTGAAAAGAAAGCTGAACGTGAAGAGCAGTTTGAAGCAACAGTTGAAAAGGCGAAAAACCAATTCCGAAAAGAGTTGGAGTGGATGCGACGTCAGCCGAAAGCGAGGGGAACGAAACAAAAAGCACGACAAGAAGCATTTTTTGATACGAAGAAAGTAGCGCATCAACGACTTGATAAAGATGAATTAGAAATTCCGGTTAAAATGGAACGTTTAGGTTCTAAAATATTGGAATTGCATCGTATCGGAAAAGCATTTGGTGATAAGCCTATTTTGAACGATTTCTCGTATGTTTTTAAGCGTCAAGAACGAGTTGGAATTGTAGGTAACAACGGAACAGGAAAATCGACATTCCTGAATATGATTCTTGAAAAAGAACCTATTGATAAAGGTAAGATCGTTGTTGGAGAAACAGTAGTTTTCGGATATTACAATCAAGAGCAATTAGTCGTTCCGGAAGATAAAAAGGTAATTGACGTTATTCGTGATGTTGCTGAATTCATCCCACTTGAAAAGGGTCGTCAGATGTCGGCTGCTCAATTTTTAGAAAAGTTTCTTTTCCCAAGAGATATGCATTACAATTTTGTAAGTAAGCTTAGTGGGGGTGAAAAGAGACGTCTGAAGTTGATGACGGTGTTGATGAAAAATCCCAATTTTTTAATTCTCGATGAACCAACAAATGACTTGGATATCTTCGTGATGGGGGTTCTGGAAGAATATTTGCGCTCTTTTGAAGGTTGTTTGATTGTTGTATCTCACGATCGCTATTTCATGGATAAAATGGTCGATCATCTATTCGTTTTTGATGGGTCAGGAGAAATTAAAGATGTGATAGGAAACTATTCGGAATACCGTAAACTTCAAAAAAGTACGCTTGCAGCAGCGAGGCAAGAAAAGAAGCAACAAGAGTTAGCTGAAGCTGATATTGCCTTAAAGACTGAAGTTGAGGTGAAGGAAAAGCGAAAACTGACTTATAAGGAGCAAAAAGAATACGAATCGTTAGAAGGAGAAATAGAACAATTGGAAGCACGAAAAGAAGAGTTAACAGCAATTTTGTCTTCTACAGATAGTAGTAATGAAGATATCATGAAAGCTGGAGAAGAGTTGGGTAAAGTTGTTGCAGAGTTAGATGATAAAACAAATCGTTGGTTGGAACTTTCCGAATTTGCTTAGTCGGGATTTCTATCAGTAATGAATAATCGTTGATTAAGCTTAGCAAATTCTTTTACACCTTTAAAATAATAAGCCCATACAATGTTTCCGGTGTAAAATCCATTCTTGTTTGGGTTACTAATGTGTTGTTTCAATGTTTTTCGTTTAGCTAGGAGCGTTCTTAAATTGCCATACATAGCAAAATGTGAATTAAGAACAGCAATTAGGTTGCTAATTTCACCTTTGAATAAAAAACGAACTCCTGCAATTCCATCATAGCACATTCGAACAAATAGTCTCGGATATAAGATGCCTTGATGATTTTTGACAATCATATATAGACTATTTCTGAAATTTAGATAGGTCTTTCTAGGTGACATGTATGACAGCGTACCACCTCCAACATGATATACCTTTGATTTTGGTTCAACCATGAATGAATAACCTTGATTTTTTGCTCTCCAACACAAATCTATTTCTTCCATGTGCGCGAAAAATGATTCGTCAAATCCACCAAGTGAATGAAACACGTCAGAGCGAATTAGCATCGCGGCACCAGTCGCCCAAA
>DATGOZ010000071.1:0-2363 GCA_035305395.1 Taishania sp.
ATATCCTTTTTACTTTTGTTTAAATAGTTCTTTTATTATTTACTATCCATAATGCACTTTACAAGCTTTGTGAATTTATTCGAATACATTGGTTCTATTTCTTTATCATATATATACAGGCGAAATTTTTTAATTCTTTTAGTTGATAAGATTTTCATGTCATTTTCCGTTAAAAAGATAAATGATCTATATTCATAACCACTATTGCTATAATCAACATTTACTTTTGTTGAAGGTTTATTCATTTTAGTACCATCATCAAAAAGAATTATTACACCTGATTGATTACTGTTAAATGTTACGCCATAAGTTTGTAAGGCTAAATTATAAATAACCTGATTGTTTTTAATTGTTTTATAAATTATCAAAGGAGCAACTTCTGTATTTACCGTTAAAGGGCTATTTAATTTTATTTCATTTGTGAAGTCATCAGTCTTTTTTTCTATTAAAGAACAAATATAATCTAAGTCAAAATCAGTGGCTACATTGTAAACAATAAATGGAAAATTATATTCATATCGTTCACTATAAATGTAATAAATAATCTGATTTGATGTAGTATCTTCTAATTCAAAAATTGGATGATTAATAGATGAACTTCCCCTATAAGGGTTACCATACTTATCAATAATATCTTTAACTAAAAAAACTCTATTTATTAGTGAGTCTTTTGATGTTTCATTTGGAGATCTTTTTTCAGGATATATGACATTTTTATCGTATAGCTCTTGACAATAACTCAAATCTGAATAAAATGCGGAATTAAAGGCTCCTGGAGCAGTTCGATCGTTTATTTTTAACAAAGCGTTTTTATAAAGCATAAAATTATCGCCTAAAAAGTTTCTTTGAAATTGTTGTGCGGATAGATTACCCATAATAAGGATACAAAAAGTGATTAAAGACACTTTTGTAATGATTTTTATAAATTGTACTTTCATTGTTTGTTTATATTAATTCGCCACTAACATATTTATTTACGAAACAATTAACCATTTGTAACCGCTTGTAATTACTTGTATCCGAAAAAATGATTTTTGCAGTAGTCAAATCTTACTCATGGAGTAAGTATTAGCATTACAACGAGTTTGTTTTCATTCAAATATAGTAAGAAGCTCGGAAATAGGAGGTTGCAAAAAACAATTGATTTAAACAATTTATTAACAGTATTAAATAAAAAATCCCCTTAACACATTTGTTAAGGGGAATACATTGTATGATCTTTTCGTTTTATCTTCTCACTTCATGCATGCGCTGTGCAACGCCGTTCTTTGTCTGAACAATGATGAAGTACAAACCATTTTGGATGTTGTCAATAGCTAATTGAATGTTGCTTGCGTTTACTTGTTCTGCGTGAATCAATTTGCCGTTTAAGTCGATTAATTCTACTTTTTCAATTGCTTCGTTGAATGATTCAATCGTGATTGTTTCAGAAGAAGGGTTTGGATAAATGATCAACGATTCAGCGTCCAATAAGTTAATACCTAATTGGTCTGGATGCGATACTTGGATGTTGTCCACATACACGTTGTTTCCACCATCCGAAGTGAAACGGAATTTAACCAATAAATCGTCAATCATGGATGCTGCATTTACAGGAGCTGTTTGATTTTTCCACTCAGATTGGTCAGCAGGGACAAATACTTCGTTTGCAATAGCGTCGGCAGTTTTCAAGCTAGAAACACCACTCAAAGTTTTGCGAATCGCCCAAGTTTTCCCACAGTCCGTTGATGTGTAAACTTGCAATAAATCATTGTTTGAAGTCGTTTTTTGTGCATAAGCTACATCAAATGAAATCACAGCTTGACTCAACGAAGTTACATCAACAGGGTAGAGGATAAATTCGCTAATCACACCAGGAGTTGAGTTGAAATTGTCAATAAAAAACGAGTTATTCGATTGATTACCAACTGTTGTATTTGTATTCCATTGGAATGGTGTGTTGTTGTCAATCGCGTTCAATGTCAAATTTGTTGGATTTTCAAATGTTTCTAAGTTGAAATGCTGTACACTTTCATTTGGTAAAATCAAGATGTAATCGTCAATTTCAATCGAAGCTTCGTCGCCATTTCTAAAAGCTGTTAGTTCAACTTTGAATTTTCCTGGAGTGTTGTAAACCACTTTTGTCACAGAATCTGTGAGAGAGGTTGCTGTTCCACCAGTAAAATTCCATGAACGTGATTGTACACCGTGGTACGACAAATCGTAAAATTGGATCGTATCACCGACACACGCTACACGTTTATTTGATTCAAATTTCGCAGCACATAAGTAGTAAGTTCCGTCATCTGTTCCTGTAGCGATGAGGTTTTCTGGTTGCCACAAATTGTTGCGGTTTGCTACAGATGAGTTCAAACAGGCGTGCA
>DATGOZ010000072.1:0-3681 GCA_035305395.1 Taishania sp.
GATCAGACGAATGTTGTTGCAAAAGTAAATGGATTGCGTCTCAGCCAGGTTGTTTTACAATTCCAAATTTCGATTTAATTATAACGTTAGATCAGGATTTTGTAGTGGATTTTTTTTTGTAATTTTCGGCGCTTAATTAAAATCGACTCATATGCGATTGTTGAATCTCCTTTTCTTTTGCTTACTTTCTATTGCGGGAATAGCTCAGTCTTCTCGCAATTGGGGGATTGAAGCGCGTATGAAAGGTGGTTTTTTGATTGCTCATCGTGTGGTAATGGGGCATTTAGCACAGGAACACCCTTTTGCAGCTGAATTGAGTTATGTCTATCGAACGAATGGTGAAAAAAAATGGCACCAGCATTACAAATACCCAGAAATTTCAGCCAATTTATATTATGGGAGTGTAGGTAACACAAGATTGCTAGGCAATTTTGTAGGAGCCTATGGTATGATTTCATTTCCGTTTGTAGCTTCAGAAAAATTTCGTTTGCATGGAAAGTTGGGTGCAGGTATTGGTTATACCCCCAAACATTATGATGAAGTAATTAACCCAAAGAATGTAGCGATATCATCTAGACTTAATGCGCTGATTGTACTTGGTTTGGATGCAAAGTTTTACTTTCAAAAAAATTGGATCACGTTAGGAGTGGATCTTACTCATTTTTCGAATGGAGGGGCAAAAGTGCCGAATCTTGGATTGAACTTACCATATCTTTCACTAGGTTATGGTCGATTCATTAGAAAATCTGATGCATATTCAGATAGAAATGAACAACCTATTGTTCCGCAACGTCAATTTTTGTTTGGGGCAACTGCAATTGCTTCAATTAAAGAGATGTTCCCAACAAATGAGAAACCTTATGGTGTTTATGGTTTGAGTTTAAATTCACGCATTTTCTTAAAACCCAAAATGGGATGGGAGTTATCGTTCGATATCATCTCGAAGCAAGCCATTTTTGGATACCGTCCTGATGTGCAAAAAACGCAGTGGAGTATTTTGCAAATGGGAGTTTTTGCGGGGTATTTATTACCATTGAACCAATTTCATTTTGTGCTAGGAATGGGAGCATATGTAAAAGATATGTATGATCCTGACGGTAAATTGTATCACCGAGTAGGATTTAGATACTATCTTAAGAATGGAATCAACTTAAATTGTGTTCTCAAGGCTCATTGGGGTAAAGCTGATTACGTAGAGTGGGGAATAGGTTATAGTTTTTTTAATTTGAAGAAAGCAAAGTGAAGTATTTGATTTTTGTCATATCGATTTTGATACTTACGGCTTGTAAAAAAGCTGAAGATCGTGCGTGCTTCAAAAATGCGGGTGAAGCAACAAGTTTAACAATTGCTTTGCCAGATTTCGATAAGCTGAAAGTTGGAGGTCATATTGAAGTAGTTTTGATTCAAGGTACAGAAAATAAAGCAGTTATTCACGGACGTAAGAATTTGATTAAACACATTGCAGCTGAAATTAACGACCAAGGTTTTCTTGAATTAACAAACAAGAATAAGTGTAATTTTTTAAGATCTTATCCAAAGAATAAAATCAAAGTTGAACTACATTTTGTAACGTTAAACGAATTGCGTTTTGAAGGAACAGACGATTTGACTTGTCAATCAACGATACATACGAATCACTTTAAAATGGTTATTCAAGATGGTGGGGCTACAGTTTATTTAGATTTGGATTGTACATACTTTGAAGCTGTTCAGGGACATGGTTATGGAAATTTTGTTGCGAAAGGTTCTTGCAAGAATTTGCATGCCAAGATAACAAGTAATGGTTATTGTGATATTTCTCAGATGCAAGTAGAGAATAGTTTAGTCTTTATTTCTTCAACACCAGTTTCTTCTTTTATCAATTTAGATGGATCGAATGCGACTGTTGAAATCAATGGTTCAGGCAATGTCAAATACATTGGATATCCAGCGAGTCTTCAATTGAACCGTTATGGAAAAGGAGATTTGATTAATTTTAATTAAAAAATCATAATAAAATCATTTGTCTGTTCGGAGGAAATTATTTAAACGATATTTATTGTATTTTCGTATTTGAGTTAATCTTGAAGTAATCACACTACTACAATAATGAAGTTGTCGAAATCTAATGTATGAAATTGTTTAAAAGAAAAAATATCCCGCTTTCTATACGACAAAGATTAGAAAGTTTGTTTGAAAATCAATTGACAGAATTTTCAAATAACGATTCACAAGTCGATATTGAGTTTTTAGTAAATATTGTTGAATGTTTTAGGCCAGAGGATATTGAACAAGTTCAATATGTGGATATTTCAGATATCATTGGGTTGCTGCAAGAAAAACCAGCTTATCGGGAACTTATAACTTCCTATTTACGACTTCTACTGAACAAAAAAGATTTAGACTTAATCATAACAGATGCGGGAATCATCAAGGATACGGATTTTGTTTACGAAGTTAGAAAACGCATCATCGAGCGCATATTGCCGGCTCAACCTTCAAAAAAATCTTTGCAATACATTTTAAATCAGGTTTTTTATGCTAAAACAGATCCGATATGGCTTGAGAAAATTGATTTTGAACAGATTTTGCAATTATATAGGTTGTGTGGTATCAAATCAATTTATAATGCAGCAGGAACGAAGTATGTTTTATCCGAGTTACAATACGCTTTAGAAGTTTTAGTAAACCGAATTTCTGGTAAGGCCATGGAGACAGATGTCAATAAAATGGTTCCTGAATTTCAAAATTTGGATAGTCCTTTTATTGCCATTCAACGTGAAGTTGCAGACTTCAATGAGCGTTTGTTTCAATCAAAAAAAATGTTTGCAACCAAAGATGATTTGGGTTATAAACAGATAGTATTGTTGCACAAACAATGTAATAAATATGTTGATCAGGCATTCAAAAATGTACACAAATACGGAATTTCTATAAAGGTTAATCAATCTTTATTGCGTATCCGACAACAGTTAGATCGCATTAAATTGATTTTACCTTTCCTTGTTTTAAATGACGATAAGGAAGAAGATAAACGTACAATCGAACTTTCGATGTTGTTAATTAAGTTGAATTGTAATAAAAACAACGTCAAAAAGCTGATAAATGAAAGTACACAATTGTTGTCATACGAAATCACACAACATACAGCACAAACTGGTGAGCATTACATTACCCGAACACGTGGAGAATATTTCAAAATGCTCAGAACAGCTTCTGGAGGAGGATTGATTGTAGCATTTTTGTGTGTATTCAAAGTATTTTTAGGTAAAATTGATGCAAGCGATTTTGGTCACGCAATTCTCTATGGTTTGAATTACTCCATTGGTTTTATCACGATTTATTTGATGGGATTTACCTTGGCTACAAAGCAGCCTGCGATGACGGCAACAGCTCTAGTTCGAGCATTGGAGACAGGAGTGAAAACCGATAATAAAAATGATAAGGACAAGTATCAAGAATTTGCCATTTTCTTTGCGCGTGTATTCCGTTCACAGTTCATTGCATTCTTTGGGAATGTCATGGTTGCATTTCCTGTAGCCATGTTATTGATTTGGGGAATTGATTCTGTTTTTAATTACAACATAGCAGAACAGAAATGGTTTAAATTAGTAAACGACTTGAATCCACTTGGATCACCAGCAATTTTCCATGCGGCAATTGCTGGATGCTTCTTATTTGTTTCGGGAATTATTGCAGGAA
>DATGOZ010000073.1:0-3236 GCA_035305395.1 Taishania sp.
TTATTGTAATCTTCTTCCTGTGTTGGTGTTGTGAGTTCAAATAAACGAATAGTTCCTGCAACCATATCCATTGGTGATTTGATAATTGCACCAATGTTATCATCTGAAGTTGGAGGGGTGTCTAAATCATAAAAATGCTCACTCTTTAAAAGTACTTCCAATACAGGTTTAATTTCATAATTGTTTGACATTAGAACTGACGCAAGCGGCGCGATGATGTCATTTTCAATTTCTTCAGTTATGTTGTAATAAACGAAAGTTCTGTATAGTCGGCGACAAATGTTTCTTGCCGTGTGTTCAGAGTTAAAAATCATGTCAATGAATTCATCTAATTCATCGTACACTGCCTGTACAGTAGTATTTCCTCCACTGACATTCGTAGTCACAATCAATGTGTTATTGAAGGCACTTGAAAATTGCTTACTAGAAACGTCGTGTTGCGTTGCTGTAGTACCAGTTGCCTTTACCTTACCAGTTGGAATTCCAGTTATTGGGTCTATTGTCGAAAATGTATAATCATAGTTCCATCCAGTAAAAACTTTGGTTGCCATACGCATGTCATCCTCAGTAAATGTTGTATAGTTACCCGCACCCTGGTCAGCTCCTTTTCCTACGGTAAACAATTCTAAGAATTCTCTGGCAAAGTTCTCTTGAGGTACACCTTTCACATTCAAATGACCATCTAAGTGGATGAGCATTCCATTATTAATACAAAGCGCTTTTGTTAACTCTTTATAATTCCCTAAAGCATAAAATCTAAGTAATCTAAGGTAATCAACTGGAAATTGAGGGACATTTTCAATTCGCGAAAGAATCATTGGGAAATGTGTATAACAAAACCACGTCATTCTTTCTGATAGGTTCATTCCAGAATTGACAATTGTATCTATCCACCATGCACACGTTTTGTCAGAATAGGTGCTTATAAAAACATCTGGGTGTGTTGTATTGGGATGAATCCAATCTGTACCTGTTAGCGGATCCAAAGGTAAATTGGGTTCTGGATCACTTATAAATAAATTTTCTATTGCATCGTCAATATCCATTGCTGCATATTGATTGATGGCATTTATGTTGGGACCGAAGGTTGCTCTTCTCAATAAGTGAGCTGCTTTTTGTTGACCTAAGACTCCTGTTATCGGATTTAAAGACGCCATAAGAGTAGTTCTTTGTATAAGGTTCAAATATATGGATTAGTTTATTTCTGGTTCACTTTTTTTAAGATAAATCGAAATTTTATATACTTTTGATATATCTCCTTTGTTTTGAATTCCTGAGAAAGAAAACTATTTATTTTTCAATCTAATTCGAGTTGAATAAAGATTTTATTGACATTTCATTTGTTAATAAAATTCAATTTATTATCTTTGCACCCCCTTTCCATATTGGGAGGGGTAAATTGTCTTATTATAAAATTAAAAATTGTGGATACATTAAGTTACAAAACTATTTCCGCTAACAAGGAGACTGCTGATAAGAAGTGGTACGTAGTGGATGCTGAGGGCCAAACAGTTGGTCGCTTAGCGAGTAAGGTGGCGAAGGTGATTCGTGGGAAACACAAATCGAATTACACACCTCATGCTGATTGTGGTGATAACGTAATCATTATCAACGCAGAGAAAGTATCTTTTTCAGGTACTAAATTAGTTGATAAGGAGTATATCCGTTACACTGGTTATCCGGGTGGACAAAGAATCCTTTCTGCTCAAGAGCAATTGGAGAAAAATCCAGCTCGTTTAATCGAGAAAGCTGTAAAAGGAATGTTGCCTAAGAATACTTTAGGACGTGCTTTATACAGAAATTTGAAAGTTTACGTTGGTTCTGAGCACAAACAAGAAGCTCAAAAGCCAGAAGTATTAAACCTTGATACATTCAAATAATCGCATGGAAGTAATTAACACATTAGGAAGAAGAAAAACAGCCGTTGCTCGTGTTTATATGACACCAGGTAAAGGTAACGTGACTGTAAATAAGAAGGATTACAAGGAGTTTTTCCCTGTAGAAGTTCTTCAATATAAAGTTGAACAACCTTTTAAATTAACTGATACATTAGGTCAATATGATGTAACTGTTAATGTAGTAGGTGGTGGAATCAACGGTCAAGCTGAGGCTATCCGTTTGGGTATCTCTCGTGCTTTGATCGAGGTTAGCGCTGAAAACAAACCGTTATTGAAAGAAGAAGGTTTGACTACACGTGACCCACGTATGGTTGAACGTAAGAAGCCAGGGCAACCGAAAGCTCGTAAGAAATTCCAATTCTCTAAACGTTAATATTTGTTTTCAATTTCGATTGGAGACTTGGATAAAGGAAATAAGTTGTTTAGTATCCAAACCAAAGAGTACCTTTCAAGGAATGAACCCTTTTTGGTTGAACTACTAACGGAAAGTAAACACTAAAAAATTAAAAAAATGTCAAAAGTAAGTTTTGAAAGTTTATTAGAAGCAGGTGTTCATTTTGGACACATGAAAAGAAAGTGGAATCCGGCGATGGCTCAGTATATCTTTGAAGAGAAAAAAGGTATCCACATCATCGACCTTAATAAGACAATTGCTCAATTAGAGATTGCTGCAGCAGCTGCTAAACAAATAGCAAAGTCGGGTAAAAAGATTCTTTTTGTTGCTACTAAAAAACAAGCAAAAGAAATTATTGCTGATAAAGTAGGTGCAATCAATATGCCATACGTAACTGAGCGTTGGACTGGAGGTATGTTAACAAACTTCCAAACTACACGTAAGTCTATCCGTAAAATGGCTAACATTGATAAAATGAAAACTGACGGAACTTGGAACACGTTAAACAAAAGAGAGCGTTTGTTCAAAGATCGTCAACGTGAAAAATTAGAGAAAATCTTCGGATCTATCGCTGATATGTCTCGTCAACCAGCCGCTATTTTCGTAGTTGATATCTTGAAAGAACACATCGCAGTTGCTGAAGCTAAAAAATTGGGTATTCCAATCATCGCAATGGTAGATACAAACTCTAACCCTAAATTGGTTGATTTCCCAATCCCAGCAAACGACGATGCTACAAAATCAATTGCTATTATCTTAGATGCTATCGCAGGTGCTATCAAAGAAGGTCTTGAAGATAGAAAAGCATTAAAAGATAAAGGAACTGAGGAAGAAGCAAAAACTGAAGCTAAAAAAGTTGAAGTAGCTCAAGAAAGTAAAGAAGATTAATAATCGATAATATTTTAATTAAAATGGCAATTACAGCAGCTGATGTAAATAAATTG
>DATGOZ010000074.1:0-2435 GCA_035305395.1 Taishania sp.
GGTACAAGCCAACTCCAATGAACACAACCCAGATTAGGAATTGAATCATAGCAGCTATACCGATACCCGTTAGTTTACCAAATAGTAACTGTTGTGGTCTCACGGTTGCCAACAACACTTCTACAATGCGGTTACTTTTCTCAGAAGTAATGCTTCGCAAAATTGTCATTCCGAACAGTGCAATAAAAACGACGATAGTCAAACCAAAGAAGAATCCTACCCAAGTACGAACGTCAGATGTTTGGTCGTAAGGGTCGTACACGTTTCTGAAAGAAAAGGTCAACGGCTGTTTGATTTCTCTGAATTTCTTAACGGATAAATCGGTGAATCGAGCGACCATGATTTCTTCAATTCTACGTTCAACTTGAAATTGAACTTTAGTCTGTAAATTGATAGAAGGTTTGGTACGGTAGAAAACATAAGCGACTTTATTACTCAACACTTTCTCGTTGATTTCGACCATGGCATCATACTGTTGATACCGTTTACCATTGGCAAAATCTGTATGTTCGATGTAGTCGTTTGCAAAGTCATAACTCACACTATTATCGGGGTGTGGCATCATTTTGTTTTCAAGTAAACCTGCTTTGTCAGTTACGAGAATATTCCATTTTTCAGCTTCATTTCCACCAAAAACAAACAATAAATAGATTAATCCCAAGATAATAATTGGTCCGAAAATCGAGAAAAGAATGAAGGATCTTGAACCGATGCGCTCTTTGACTTCACGAATTGCTATGATGAAACTATTTTTCATGCTAAATTTTGTGTAGAAGGTTTAACTAAATCGATGAATATATCTTGCATAGATGGCATGACCTCCCAAGCAGCTTCAATTTTTACATTGCCAATTAATACTTTCAACAAATCGTCGAATGTGCTTTCTCCACGCATGCGAACTTTTACAACAAATAAATCTTCAGAAAGGTTGTTTGAGTCTACAACTTCAAAACCTGTCCAAAGTGCATGTGTGAAGGCAATCATGTTTCCTCTAAATTTAATTGCAAACAATCCATCTTTACGTTCTGATTGGATTGAAGAAACAGTTCCTTCCAATAATTTCTTAGATTGATGTATGAGTGCCACGCGGTCACAAACTTCTTCTACGCTTTTCATATTGTGCGTTGAAAGAACAATGGTTTTACCTTTATTTCGCATGGAGATCAATTCATTTTTGATTAATTCCATGTTTACCGGGTCAAATCCACTATATGGTTCATCCAATATCAACAAATCTGGTTCATGTAATACGGTACAGATAAATTGCACTTTTTGAGCCATTCCTTTGGAAAGTTCTTCAATGCGTTTCTTTTTCCAGTCTAAAATCTCAAATTTTTCTAACCAATAATTGAGCTTAATTTTAACATCTTCTTTGGATAAACCTCGCAATCTACCAAGAAACAAGGCATGATCTGCGACTGTCATTTGTTTGTATAAGCCTCTTTCTTCGGGCATATATCCAATCATCTCGAGGTGTTTGCGTGTCATCACATCACCATTGATTCTAACAACGCCTTGATCTGGATTTACAATTTTATTGATGATTCTAATAAGTGTTGTTTTGCCCGCTCCATTCGGTCCGAGTAATCCAAAAATTTCACCTTTCCGTGCTTCTAAGGATACATTGTCAAGTGCTAGTTTTCTTGAAAACGATTTTGATATATTTTCGACTGATAACATTTGCTGTTTTTGTTGTAAACCAAAGATAAATAAAAATAGATTGGAATAGTAACGTTCAAGTGCAGTTTGAATGAATTTGGAAGCTAAAAACAAAAAGGGACTCCGTCGAGTCCCTTCCATTATCATTAACCTGTAGTCGTTAATAATTGATCCTAACTTATTAACGGAGATGTGTTAAAAAGGTTTCACTTTTTTAAAATAAAATCGTGAAAATAGGTTGAATTGATTCTCGATTGAGTAGTTAAATGCTATTTAACTCATTTGATATCAGTTTTGTGTGTTATTTCAAAAAAGTCGTTTATTTTTTTGAAATTGTCCACTTTTCGAGTAATTGAGGATTGAAGTTTTATTGGTCGTAATTTGATTCGATTATTCAAGTTCTTGTGTCTGTAAATCGTTACATTTGTAAAAAAGTAAAAACATGTCAGTAAGAAATTTAGAGCCAAAGGAACTTTGGAATCATTTTGCAGATCTGAATGCTGTTCCAAGACCATCAAAGAAAGAGGAACGCGTTGTACAATTCATGATAGATTTTGGTGAAAAATTAGGTTTAGAAACCAAAACGGATGCAATTCAAAACGTAATCATTAAGAAGCCGGCGACTCCAGGAATGGAAAATCGCAAGACTGTGATTTTGCAATCGCATTTAGATATGGTTCACCAAAAAAATGCCGATACAATTTTTGATTTCGATACACAAGGAATTGAAATGTTGGTAGATGGAGATTGGGTGAAAGCAAATGGAACAACGTTGG
>DATGOZ010000075.1:0-5742 GCA_035305395.1 Taishania sp.
CGCGGTATTTATCCCAACCAACTCACCTCGTGTATTCACCAGAGCTCCTCCACTGTTACCTGGATTCACTGCTGCATCTGTTTGAATAAACGATTCAATAGGAACAATTTCACGTTTGTTTCGGTCAGCTAACAGATTGATATTTCTCGCCTTAGCTGAAACAATACCAGCTGTCACTGTTGAAGTTAGATTAAACGGGTTCCCAACAGCCAACACCCACTCTCCAACTCTTAAGTCATCACTATTTCCAAGAGGCATTGGATTCAAGCCTTTTGCTTCAATTTTCAACACCGCAATATCTGTTGACGGGTCTGCCCCAACAACTTTAGCAACATATTTCGAATTGTCATTCAAAATAACCTCAATTTCACTTGCCTTATCAATCACGTGATTATTTGTCACAATATACCCATCAGAAGAGACGATTACCCCTGAACCTGAACCTGAACCATATTGCTTAAACTCTCTTCCTCCAGCTCCTGGACCATAGAAAAACTCCTGAAAGAAATCGCGTTGAAAAGTGGTCTGCACTACTTTTGTTGTAACGTGCACAACTGAATTTATCGAATTTTCAGACGCTTCTATAAAATCTGTTGGTGTAGCTGATGGGAAGTTACTTGTTTTATGAACAGGAACATCCAAAAAGGCTCTCGAATCAGCGACATTTTTGTTAACTATATTTCCATTAATCATTAAATAGAATCCAAGCGGCAAAATACCACCTAAGAATCCCAATCCAATAAATTTCAAATTTTGATTCATGATAAATGTAATTTTAGTATTTAAAAATCTCTATACAATTATAACGCCAAGCCCGTAAAAAAGTACAAATTGTCAGTGTTAAAGATTGTTAATCATCCACAACATTACTAAGTCATATTTCGTGTGCTTTTTAGTAAAATAATCAAACTATATTGTTACTTTTGATAAAATCTAAACTTTAGCCATGGAAAATACACCAACCAAGCAAGACAAAGTTTCTTTTTGGCAAACTGTCAAAATTGTACTCGGCACTACGATGGCCATTTTTATCATTGTATTGATTTTTCAAAACTGGTACACAATTTCACTCAACCTAGTTTTCAAAACATTTGACACTCCACTTTCCTTGATTATTGCAATCAGCATAATGACAGGATATTTATGGGGATCATTTGCTGCATACCGATCAAACAAACGCAAAAAAGCTTTAGAAAATAAAACTAATGAATAGACAAAATCGCTCGTGGATTTACATCGTAATTGGATTGGTCGTATTGATCGTTTTTGGAATTTATCGCTATGGATTTCAGGATCGTTACTACAACCTCCTATCAACAACAACCTCAATAGATTTAGCTATAAAGAACAAGGTCTATTTAATTGAAAAACATCCAAACCAAGGAAACATCACACAACTTGAATTACAAATTAAAGGGAAACTATCCGACAATATCACAATCTATTTGAGTAAAGATGGTGTGACTCCAATTACATCTATTCGTATCAAAAAAGGGAAAATCGAGACAGCATTCATTGCTGCATGGCATGATGACAAAGCGTATCTCATAATCGAAAACCCATACAATTCAACAAGTAGATTAGATTTAGAATATCAATTTATAGCAAACAACTAGTCCTTCTTTTTTATGAAATATTTTACATGCATCTTCTTCATAGTTTTGTTCATTCCTGTCTTTTCTCAAAAAAGTCAGACATTGAAAGTTCAAGATTTATCTCAAAAAACTAAAAGAGAACACAAAAAGGAAGAATCATATATCAAATATGTTAACCCGTTTATTGGAACTGGCGGTCACGGTCACACATACCCTGGTGCCTCTGCTCCTTTTGGTATGATGCAATTATCTCCAGATACTCGTTACAACGGCTGGGATGGTTGCTCTGGATACCATTATTCGGATTCGTTAATTTATGGATTTAGTCACACGCACTTAAGTGGTACTGGCGTAGAAGATTATTGCGACATCCTTATCGTTCCACAATACGGAAAACCTAGAACAACTTCCCATTTTTTTGATAACGTAAAAGGGTACGGATCTACTTTCAAACATCAAAACGAAATTGCAGAACCAGGATATTATGCTGTAACATTGGACAATGGAATATTTGCTGAATTCACAGTCAGTGAGCGAGGAGGAATTCATCACTACAAGTTCCCTTCTAATAGTGACAGCAAATTCATACTCATTGATTTAACCCACAGAGACCAATTAATTAAAACTGATTTAAAAATAATTTCAGACAATGAATTCAGTGGATTTAGACAATCATCCTCATGGGCAAAGGATCAACAGATTTATTTTTATCTAGCCACATCAGTCAAACCGTTGAATAGCCAAATCATACCCAAAGAAGACAAACTATTAATAGAATTCCCTGCAAATACAACAGATCTTGAGTTGCGAATTGGAATCTCAAGTGTAAGTGATCAAGGTGCAAAATTAAATTTGGAAAAAGAAATTGGAAATACTTCGTTTGAACAAGTTAAACAAGAAACTCAAAAAAAATGGAACCACATTCTAAGTGATGTTGAAATTGATTTAACTGACAAAGACTTAGCTACGTCTTTTTACACAGCTTTATATCATGCTTATTTAGCTCCAAATGTTTTTAGCGATGTTGACGGACAATACCTCGGTCACGATAAAAACATTCACAAAACAAACTCAAGTATCAATCAATACACAGTTTTCTCACTTTGGGACACATACCGTGCAACGCACCCTTGGTACACGATATTCCAACCTAAACTAGCTACTGAATTTATCAAATCATTTGAAAATATTTATTTATATGGTGGTAAATTACCCGTTTGGGAATTAGCTGGAAACGAAACAGACTGCATGATTGGTTATCATGCTGCTTCAGTAATAGCCGATGCATACACCAAAGGGCTCAAACAATTTGATGTTCCCCTACTCATTCATGCGCTCGAAAAAACTGCAAATGAAAATGAATTTGGAAAAGGGGTTTTCAATAGTCAAGGATTTATTGATTTCAAAAAGGAGCCTGAATCAGTATCAAAAACTTTAGAATATGCTTATGATTCTTATTGCATTTATCAATTTTTGAAACAAGCAAAGGAAGATGGATACGCTGTAAAAGACAAAGCACTTCAAACGTATCACAAACGTGCTTTCTTTTTCATCAATGTGTTTGACCCTCAAACAAAATTCATGAGAGCACGAACAGGTGGACTATGGATGAGTCCCTTCAAACCACAAGAAGTCAACTTCCACTACACCGAAGCAAACAGTTGGCAATATTCACTTTATGCTCCACATGCAATTCACACACTAATTGATTTGCTTGGTGGGAAAGATGCTTTAGAAAATTGGCTCGACGAACTCTTTCTAACAAAAACAAAATTATCAGGCAACAAACAAGTCGACATTACGGGATTAATTGGTCAATACGCACATGGAAACGAACCTTCGCATCACATGGCATACCTATATAACTACACGAATTCACCTCACAAAACAGCTATCTATGTCGATTCCATCATGCGTACTTTTTACAAAAATCAACCAGATGGTTTGGCAGGAAATGAAGATTGCGGACAAATGTCGTCGTGGTTAAACTTTAGTGCGCTTGGATTTTACCCAATAGCTCCTGGCAATCAACTCTACGAATTTGGTCGACCGATGTTTAACTACGCAAAATTGAATATAGGGACAGGAAAAAGTATATCGATTTTTGCACGTAACAATTCAAGACAAAATAAATTCATTCAATCTATCAAAATTAATGGGCAGGAATACAAAAAACGCTACATCAGTCATCAAGACTTGTTGCGAGCCCAAACCATCGAGTTTGAAATGGGATCAAAACCTTCTGGAAATTACAACGTCTATGAAGTAGCTCCGAGTTTTGATTCAATTCCTTCGAATTTCGTTGCTGTTCCTTACTTCTCAAACGATTCGTTAAGTTTCATTAAAACGACATCCATTGAAGTTAAGTCATTGAACAATCACTCTAAAATATTCTACGCACTCAACAAAGTAAATCCAACATATTCGGATGGTAAAAAGTATAAGAAACCAATTAAAATCAATAAAACAACAACCATTTCAACATGGTGTTACGACGCTAAAAAAGGAACGTATAGTCCAATCGTTACAAATACATTTAGCTTGATGCCAACCGATTTAAAATTGGTACTAAAAACACCTTACAGGCCACAGTATTCAGCCTCAGGACCAAATGCCTTGATTGACGGAAGTTTTGGCACAGGAGAATTCAGATGTGGCGATTGGCAAGGATTCTACAATACCGACACAGAAGCAGAGATACAATTCAACATACCAAAATCGTTAAAAAAAATTGGTCTATCTGCGCTTCAAAGTACAAGATCATGGATCTTTCCACCGTCAAAAGTAGATTTTGAGATCACTTATAAAGATGGAACAATTTCTAGAAAAACAGTTGAATTAGATGTTCATCCAACAGCAGATAACACTCCTGAAAAACCAATTAAATACGAAGTACCTGTTGATTCAAAACCAATTGTTTCAATTGCATTTAAAGCATACAATTATGGTGTAAATCCTGATTGGCACTTGAGTCCCGGCTATCCAACTTTTATCTTTTTGGATGAGTTTTATTTCGAATAATTATTCGTGATGATACGGTTCTCCTTTCAAAATTGTATAAGCACGATACAATTGTTCAAAGAAAATCATGCGAATCATTTGGTGAGAAAAAGTCATTTTTGACAAACTGATTTTAGCATTTGCACGCGCATAGACTTCATCAGAAAAACCATAAGCACCTCCAACAAGGAAAGTAACCCCTTTTAACCCTTGGATGTTTTTTTTGTCTAAAAATTGAGCAAACTCAACAGAAGAAAAATGCATGCCTCGCTCATCCAACAGAATCAATTCATCCCCTGATGGAATTTTCGACAAAAACAATTGTCCCTCCTCCTTCTTGATTTGTTCTTTAGTTAACTTTTTAGCATGCTTCAAATCAGGCAATTCAATTCGTTCGATTTTTGTATAATGTTTCAACCGATTCAAATACTCGTTCTCTCCCTCTTCAAGGAACTTCTTTCCTGTTTTTCCTATGCATAAAAATGTTACCTTCATCCAACTTTAGTTTTTCCAAAATTAATGCTGTATTTCTAGATTTTGAGTAATTGAAATAAAAAACATATTTTTATATCAAATAAATTATGAAAAACTACCTGATAGTTATCTCCATAGTATGCATTGTACTTTGTCAGAGTTGCACACTCAATTCTACACAAGAGAAACAATTGAACAACCAATTGAACAAGTATATGCACGCCAACAATAAATGCATGGTAGTTGGAATCGTTGGTTACACGCTACCCGTTTATGTTCAAAAGATCAAAGAACAAGGAGATTCCGTGTTTATCAATCAATTCAAATGCGACTCGATTACAGAATTGTCTAATCCCATTTTCAGACAAAAACAAAAAGATGGAGATAAAATTCACGTATTAATAGAATTCTGGGGCAACTCACGGTCAAAAAAAGACGAAAAACCAACCTATGTTGCACTATCATATGACAACGGAGTAAATTGGTATTTTATTGAAAAAAAGATTTATTTCAATCGAACGATTTTGAATGAAAATCAATTAAATCGTTTGCTTTCAGAATAACAAACTTAATCTCTAGGAGGAACAGGATCGTGTCCACAACCACCTCGTGGGTGACAGCGACTAATCCGTTTAATTCCTAGCCAAGTTCCTTTGATCGGTCCCCAAACTTG
>DATGOZ010000076.1:0-7398 GCA_035305395.1 Taishania sp.
GTTGTTCCTTCGTTCCTTTCCTTGCATTAGCAGATTTGAATTCCTCTAAAATGACAGTTAGTTTTTTGTTGTTTTCTTTTTCCAACTCATTGAAACTTCCCCATCTTGACTCCGATGCTGGAACAGGGTTATTTTTTAGCCAGTTTTCATTTGCAAACATGAAGAAATCTTCTGTAGGCTTAACTGTTTTGCTCAAATAAGCAACATCAATTGTCTTCAATTCCTTCACTTGTTTGTTGGCTGAATTACACGAGACCAACGTCAGTGCTCCAGCTAAAAAATAAAAATAAACTCTTTTCATATTTTTAAGTTTAGTAATTAACCTATTTATAACAGTGAGCTATACAGCTCATTTATCCTTATTTTAAATGTATCCAAAGAATACTCTTCCGACTTCCTTCTGATATGATGCGCATCATATTTCCCATAGTTTTGCATCACTTGCAACATTGCCCGATGTACGTCATCTGGAGTTCCATCTGTCAATTCTACCAAATCACTTGAACAATCTTTTGCTATTCCCACAGGAGTAGATATAACTGGTAAGCCACTTGCCCATGCTTCAGCTACAACAATTGAAAACGTTTCGTAATAACTATTTAACACAAAACAATTCGCTCGTTCATAAAACTTGACCAGTTCATCATGTGAAGTTGCGCCGTGTATTTCAACAAATTTATCAATTCCGCGTTCAGAAACTAGACTTTTTACACCAGCGGTATTTCCATCAGATACAATAGTCAATTTAATAGTTGAATGGTTATTGAGCAGTTTTTCAAATGCCAAAACAATCGGAATAGGATTTTTGATATTATCTAGCGTTGAAATATGTAAAAATTCAAAATCAACAATACTTTTTGAATGAATTGTAAACTTGGACAAATCTACTGGATTTGGAATCATGTGCGGATTTGCAGTTGTACGCTTATTAATATCAAGTGCCAATAAAGAAGAAACAGCAATTACTGAATCAACCTCTTTGTAGGTCTTCCAAATTTCGTACTTCACACGAGGATTCCACGCATAATCATCTCGGAAATAACTCCCATGTTCAGTCAACACCAACGGTGCTCCTAATCTTCTTTTAGCCTCTCGAAACTGCCAACCGTTTCCCAACGACACGTGCCCGTGAATCAAATCAACAGGTTTTATTTTTCGAATTGCATTATAAAACGCTTTTCGTTTTGACAAATAATTTAATATCGGATTGGAAAATTGTTCGAATGGAACCAATTGATCCCACTTGTAAATTGGAGCAATTTTTGATTTTGAAGGAATCAATTTGATAAAAGTAACATCATACATATCATCCAAAGCGCTAGCTTGATAATCAACAAAATTGCCCAGAAGAGGATTATCTTCCTGGACATGCCATGACGACAAAAACAAGATATGCTTTTTTTCATCCTTCATATAAACAAAAATAGGCAAAGTTCACTTTGCCTATCAAAACAATCTAAAATAAAATAGAAGTTTATCTTATACAAGAAGCATTTTATTCACTAATTGGCTCAACTTCTTTTCGCTCCTCTGCCTTTAAACTCTCTATTTTCAATGCATTTGACTGTTGCTGCTTCCTTAACAACTTTGTATCATCTTCAAGTGATGCAGGTTTCAGCTCACCTTTCTTTTCTGTTTGCTGCTCTGCCTTTTTCGGTTCCCGAATTTGATGATCTTGCGCACAAAGAACTTGTGTCATTAAAAGCACCACTGCAAATAAACCTATATTTCGTACTTTCATAATTCTTTTTGTTTAAATCAACTAAATATAAGCAATTTAAATGCCAAATTTTATTTCTTTGTAAAATAAAATCCTAAATCATGAAAGCAACCAATTTTTTAAACACGCATCTGATAGCAATCAAAACGACTATCGAGATTCTAAAAAATGGGAAAATCTGGCTGTATTTCATCCCTAGTTTACTCGTTTGTCTATTCTTTCTTCTACTTCGAAGTATATTTCATTTGGGAGAAACATCAGAGCAATTGTTAAATGACTCAACTTCGTGGTATCAATTTTTATTTGGAAAGATTGGAGCACTTTTAGATTTCTTCATTACCCAACTATATATTTTCATTGTAATCACTATTCTATCTCCTGTCAACACCATGCTCTCTGAAAAAGTTGATACATTGCTTACAGGAAACAAGTTTACATTTAGCTTACTCAGGCTATTCAACGATTTCGTTCGTATGATTTTCATTGTCATTATCGCATTGACAATTGAATTCTCTATACTAATTGCTTGGTGGTTGTTTGCTTTTATCTTTGGATTAACTGGTACACTTTTTTATGAAATAATTACGCTTTTCATTGGAGCTTTCTTCTTTGGCTTTACTTTTTATGATCACAGTCTGGAAAGATACCAAGTAGGAATCTTCCAAAGTATTGGATTTGCTTTCACTAAAATTCCTCTTGTATTAACTACTGGTATTATTTTTAAAACATTGTATTATTTTCCTTATTTTTGGGACGTTCCATATTTGGGGATTATGTTAGCTCCAATTTTCACAACTATTATTGCAACAGTTGTGTACTTGTACGACAGAAAAATCTTACCAAAAAAAACGATTACTCATCAATAGATAATTAACAAAATGAGCCAATTATTTGACGTTTTTCCAAAGCCAACCTATGAACAATGGGTCGAAAAGCTAAAAAAAGATCTAAAAAACGAACCTGAAACATTAATCCAAAGAAATGATGCTATTGAAGAACTTAACTTCAATTCATACCAACATGTAGATTCAGGTAAAACAACACCAGTTAAAGCTTTGCTAAACAAATACGTTAGTCAAACTTACAAAGCAAATAACGATTGGGATAACATTGCAAACATTATTGTAACAGACGAGCAAACAGCAAATTCTGAAGCATTAACTGCTCTGAATTTAGGTGCTACTGCATTGCGTTTTGAAATAAAAAAATCAGTAATTAACTGGAATCGTTTATTGGAAGGAATTCAACTTCCGTATATTCACACAACAATCAAGATTTCTCAGGCAAATCAGATAGCAGAGGTTAGAACAATACTAGATGAAGCTTCAAAAGCAAGTGTATTCTTCGAATTAGATATTGTAACGAACAACTTTAAAGTTGATGCTACTACAATTCAACTTCTAAAAGATACTCAGTTTCCAGCTTTGATAGCGAATGGATATAACATTCAACAAGCTGGTGCAACAACATGGCAAGAAATCGCTTTTTCATTAAGTGTAGCTCACGAAGCGTTTGTACAATTACTTGAAAACGGTTTGACTGTTGATCAAGCTGCTGCAACGATTCATTTTAATATTGGCGTTGGTGCAAATTACTTCTATGAAATTGCAAAAGTTAGAGCACTTCGTATTTTATGGGCAAGAATCATCGAAGAATATCAACCTGAACATGCTTGTAGTTACAACACAAAAATTACAGGAATTGTTGGTTTCGTCAATAAATCATTGAAAGATCCACATACTAACTTGTTGCGTCAAACAACAGAAACAATGAGTTTAGCAATTGCAGGAGTTGACGGAATTTGTGTTCAACCATACGATTGTAACTCTGAAAAAGGAGCTTCGAAATTGACAAAACGTATGGCCATTAACATTTCAACCATACTAAAAGAGGAAAGCTTTTTAGATAAAGTCCAAGAACCATTAGCAGGAAGTTATGCTGTTGAATACTTAACTCAATCAATCGCAGATAAAGCATGGGAATTATTCCAACATTTGGATGAGCAAGGTGGAATTGCATCAAATAAAGCACAGCAATTTTTACGAGAACAAATCGCAGCTAAAGCAAATCTTCGAAAAAAGAGAGTTCAAGAAAAGGCAGATGCTTTAATCGGAATCAACATCTTCCCTAACCCTCAGACAGAGACGAATACGTGGTCATCATTTGATGATTACTTTGAACTTTCACAACTAATTTTAGAACAGTCAATATAACAGCATCATGGAAAGAAAAAGTTTCAAAAATTTAGACTGGAAATCGACTAATCTCGAAAAAAATAATGAAGTTGCTCAAACAGTTTTTACAACTGCAGAAAATATTGAATTAAAGCAATTTTATACAGCCGAAGATATTCAGCAAACAGAACACATCGGTTATGTTTCTGGAATTGCTCCGTTTTTAAGAGGACCATACTCTTCCATGTATGCAATTAAGCCATGGACAATCAGACAATACGCTGGTTTCTCTACTGCAGAGGAATCAAATGCATTTTATAGACGTAATTTAGCTGCAGGTCAAAAAGGACTTTCGGTTGCGTTCGATTTAGCAACGCATAGAGGTTACGACTCAGATCATCCTCGAGTTTTTGGTGATGTCGGAAAAGCTGGAGTTGCAATCGACTCTATTTTGGATATGAAAGTACTTTTCGACCAAATTCCTTTGGATGAAATGTCTGTATCCATGACGATGAACGGAGCTGTAATTCCAATCATGGCTTTCTATATTGTTGCAGCGGAAGAACAAGGTGTAAAACAAGAACAACTTTCAGGTACAATTCAAAATGATATTTTGAAGGAATTCATGGTTAGAAATACATACATCTACCCACCAGATCCTTCGATGAAAATCATCGCAGATATTTTTGAATATACATCTAAACACATGCCACGCTTCAACTCGATTTCAATTTCGGGTTACCACATGCAAGAAGCAGGAGCAACAGCTGCTATTGAATTAGCATACACGCTAGCTGATGGATTAGAATATTTGAGAGCAGGAATCAAAGCAGGAATCAACATCGATGATTTTGCACCACGCTTAAGTTTCTTCTGGGCAATCGGGATGAATCACAACATGGAAATTGCAAAAATGCGAGCTGCTCGTATGTTATGGGCTAAGTTGGTTAAAGAATTTAACCCAAAAAGCGAGAAATCTTTAGCATTGAGAACACACTGTCAGACATCTGGTTGGAGTTTGACTGAGCAAGACCCGTTCAACAACGTTGCAAGAACATGTATCGAAGCACTGGGAGCAGCACTTGGAGGAACACAATCGCTACACACAAATGCACTCGATGAAGCCATTGCACTTCCGACAGATTTTTCTGCTAGAATTGCGCGAAATACACAAATCTACATCCAAAAAGAAACAGGTATTACAGACTTTATCGATCCAACAGGAGGAAGTTATTACATCGAAAAGTTAACAGAAGAATTGATTGATGAAGCATGGAAACTCATTCAAGAAATTGAAGAATTAGGAGGAATGGCCAAAGCAATCGAGACGGGGCTACCAAAAATGCGTATCGAAGAAGCTGCTGCAAGAAAACAAGCGAGAATTGACTCTGGTAAGGACATCATCGTCGGAGTAAACCGCTACGAAGTTTTGGACAACGAGCCTTTGGAAATTTTGGAAGTTGACAACACCGCTGTTAGAAATGCACAAATTGCACGTTTAACAAAATTAAGAACGGAAAGAAATCAACAAAAAGTTGAAGAGGCTTTAGCAAAATTAAGCAATGCAGCTGCAACAGGAAAAGGAAACTTACTCGAATTAGCAATCGAATGTGCAAGAGAGCGTGCTTCACTTGGAGAAATTTCTGACGCAATGGAGAAATCGTTCGGAAGATTCAAAGCTAAAATTCGTTCAATTAGTGGAATTTATTCATCAGAAGCAATGCAAGATAAAGACTTTGAAATAGCGCGTGAATTGGTTGAGAAATTCACCAAATTAGAAGGTAGAAGACCACGTATCATGATTGCTAAAATGGGACAAGACGGTCACGACAGAGGAGCTAAAGTTGTCGCAACAGCTTATGCCGACATCGGTTTTGATGTGGACATGGGACCTTTGTTCCAAACTCCTGAAGAAGCTGCAAAACAAGCAATTGAAAATGACGTGCACATTCTTGGAGTTTCTTCACTAGCTGCAGGACATAAAACATTGGTTCCACAAGTAATTGAAGAACTAAAACGACAAGGTCGCGAAGATATCATGGTAATTGCCGGAGGAGTTATTCCTCCCGGAGATTATGAGTTCTTGAAGAATGCTGGTGTATTTGGAATTTATGGCCCTGGCACAAAAATTTCCAAAGCGGCACAAGAGATCTTGAATTTGTTAATTGCAAGTGTTTCAGAGTAAAAATGCATATTTTTTGCTTATTACAGCATTTTTTATTACATTCGGCATGATTCTTGAAAACTGATAATTATTACTAAAAGTTAAAACTCAAAAACGATGAAAAATATTCTAACTTCCATTTTTGCCTTTTTAGCGTTGAATATGGCTATTGGACAAAAAGAGTATGATGAATTGCGTATCTTGTATGCAGACGGTAACTATGTCAAACTAGTTAAAGCAGCAGAAAAGTTAACGCTAGACGATAAAACTAAGAAAGATCCTTATCCTTATCTTTGGTTATCAAAAGGTTTGTATAAAATTCACATCAGTGGAAACAGCGATGCCATGTTCAAAAACGCTTACAAGGAATCACTAAATGCTTTGGGGAAATTCTTGAAATTTGATAGAAGCGGAAATTTACAAAAAGATACTGATATCAGCGAATATATTGACATGGTTCAAGGATCATTGGTTGAACAAATCGAAAATGATTTGTCATCTAACAACTTTAGAAAAGCATTTAGCTGGGTGAATACATACAAAAAAGTAACAAACAATCCATTGGGGCAAATGTATTTGGAAGGAGCTTGTAAGTTTAGAAATGATGATAAAAGTTCAGCTTTATCATTGTGGAAAACTGCTGACGACAAATTAAAATCGATAACTAGCCTTGATGAGTGGACAACAGCCGATAAAGAAATGTTGAAACATGGGGCTATTCAAACCGCAGAATGTTATGTAGCAATCAAGAAACTAGATAACGCTAAGTCAATTTTAAACAAAGTTGCTCAGTGGTTTGAAGAAGATGAAGCATTTAAAGAAGTGTACGATAAAATCGTTAACTGATTATCGTTTTTAAGATAAAATTTGGAAGTCCCCTCAAGTTTCACTTGGGGGGACTTTGTTTTATGTTAATAGCATTCATTTTCGTTAATTAAATGTTGATAAGTCTATCAAATCCACCATGTTTTTAATGGTTTTTCCTATATAAATTTTGTATTTTTGCACACTAACAAAAAATTTACATCAGGTCAAATTATAAGGCAATGAGTGAAGACTTAAATAAACATGAATATTCTGCGGATAACATTCAAATTCTTGAAGGATTAGAAGCAGTTCGTAAAAGACCCGCAATGTACATTGGGGATGTTGGCAACAAAGGATTACACCACCTTGTGTACGAAGTTGTTGACAACTCTATTGATGAGGCTTTAGCAGGATATTGTGATACAATTGATGTATCAATCAATGAAGACAATTCAATCACGGTAAAAGATAACGGTCGTGGTATCCCCACGGCTATGCACCCGAAAGAAAAGCGTTCAGCACTAGAAGTTGTT
>DATGOZ010000077.1:0-2527 GCA_035305395.1 Taishania sp.
CACTTTTGAGGTAATTGATGAAAATGAATTACTTCCAGAATTTTTGATGATGGAATTTCAACGCCCTGAATTTGACAGAAAAGCTTGGACATATTGCGATTCCAGTGTAAGAGGTGGTTTAGAATGGGATAGGCTTTGCGATATGGAAATCCCAATTCCCGACATTACCGAACAACGCAAATATGTAGCCCTGTACAAAGGCTTGCTTACCAACCAAAAAACCTACGAAAACAGCTTGGAAGATTTGCAGCTGATTTGCGATACCTACATTGAGGATTTGATAAAGAAAGAGCCACTCAAAAGATTGGGAGGATATATTCAGCAATCGGATGAGCGGAATAGGGATTTACAAGTATCGTTTTTGCAAGGTGTTTCTACTTCTAAAGTTTTGATTGAAACTAAGGCAAATACAAGCGGAGTAAATTTCTCAAACTACAAAGTAGTTAGAACGGGTGAATTTGTCTATGTGGCAGATACTTCTCGCAGAGGAGACAAAATTGCTTTGGCTATGAATAGTTCAAAACCTTGCATTGTCTCAGCTATCTATACAGTTTTCAAAGTTATTAAGCCAGAAGAATTGCTTCCCGAATATTTGTATCTGTATTTCCAAAGAACGGAATTTGACCGATATGCTCGTTTCAATTCTTGGGGCAGTGCCAGAGAAACTTTTGATTGGGCGGATATGTGTGATGTAAAATTGCCCATTCCGAGCATAGAAAAACAAGAAGCCATAGCAACCATTTACCACACTTTAGAAACCCGTAAACGCATCAACGAGCAATTAAAAGAAAGCATTAAACCGCTTTGCCCTGTGCTGATGAAAGGGGTTGTGGAGCATGTGAAAACTAGACCAAAACAGATAACCTATGAAATATAAATACCAGCTTATAGTCTTAGGTTCGGACGTTATTGTAAAGCAAGAAATACTGAACCAAATAGTGTTAGAGCTAGAAAATCTTAACCTACCAAAAGAGTTTGTCAAGGTAATTCCAGCAAGTTCTGTTGATACAGATTATGAAGGTAATCAGCCTGCATTTGGTTTGTACTTTGGTGATGTCAATGGTGATTTTAAAGATTTAGAGATTACAGAAAAACTACTGAAAGATGGAACAATGATACTTCCTATATTTTTCAATGGATTTAAATCTGATATACCTTCTGTTCTTTCAAATCAAAATGCTATTCAATATCACTCAAATGAAATTAATAGAATTACAAATATTGTCCTAGAAGCTTTTGAATTATTACGTAGTACTAGAAAGGTCTTTATTAGTTATAAAAGGGCTGAATCTTCGTCAGTAGCGATTCAATTGTATGAAGCATTAGAAGGAAATAACTTTGACGTATTCTTAGATACCCATTCAATACAGAAAGGTGAACCCTTTCAAGATGAATTATGGCATAGAATGACAGACTGTGATGTCATTGTGCTATTAAATACTCCTGAATTTCTAGAAAGTCATTGGTGTAAGGAAGAATTCGCTGAGGCTAGTGCAAAGCAAATAGGTATTGTACAATTAATATGGCCAAATCATCAAATTATAGACATTGACAAATCATCTTACATCAGTTATCCAATTCAGCTAAAAGAAAATGATTTTATAAACGGAATTATTGACAGTTCAGGATGCTTTACCAAATCAGTTCTAGATCAGGTTGTGGTTGAAGTAGAATCTGTTCGTGCCAGAAACTTGGCAGCAAGGCAAGACAATTTGATTACTGAGTTTAGAAACATTGCCGAAAAAAATAATCGAAAAGTAACTGTTCAACCTGAAAAGATTTTAACAGAAGACCTTGCAAACGGTGAGCATATAATTTATATACCAACTATTGGAATTCCACAATCAACTAGTTGCCAATCTGCAGAAATCAAGAAAGAATTAATGGGATATGATGAAGTTTCCATTCGTCTAATTTATGATGATTTAAGAATTCGTGATAAGTGGCTAAAACATTTAGAGTGGTTAAATGATAATTTCAAAAAGGATATAAAGACATTGAAGAAACAAGATTTTGAATCATGGCTACAAAAAGCATAAAAAATATTTTTCTATCCGCAAGTATTCCTCTGCCAAGTAGGGATACAAAATATATTGAAACAGCAGATATTATTGCAATTCGTGATGCAGTTATCGCACTGACAACAGTTGTATTACCGCACCATCGAATAATATGGGGCGGTCACCCTTCAATAACTCCACTGATCTATTACGTGATGGAAAAATTGAATATGGATATTCAAAAACATGTCAAACTATATCAATCATTATGGTTTGAGAATATCTTCCCTCCAGACAATAATAAGTTTGAAAATATTGTATTCACCCAAAAAGAAGATAGCATTCCTTCAAGCATTAAACTACTTAGAGAAAGAATGTTTTCGGAAAATGAATTTGTAGCAGCTGTTTTTATTGGAGGTATGGATGGTATTGAGGATGAATTCAAAATGTTCAGAGAATATCATCCAAGGGCGTTATTAATGCCAGTTGCGAGTACAGGTGCTGCAACCAAAATTGTTTATGACACT
>DATGOZ010000078.1:0-2366 GCA_035305395.1 Taishania sp.
AACTTATTCAACGGAATGCTTTCTGCACCGACGAACATTCAATCAAACTTTGTGAACCAATTTGGTAAAGAGAAGTCGCCAAGACATGCACTTCAAACTGCTTGGCATGCAATCTTCGGATTTGAATTTGACATTGCAAAAGGACTTTCAGTGAACTTAGAAGGATATTATAAATTGTTTGATCAATTAAGTAATATCAATCAAAACAAAATTTACGACGATACACCTGAATTCTCTGACGTAGCTGATGTTTACAAAAAGAGTTTCATCATCGAGTCAGGAGAATCTTACGGAGCTGACTTATTGATAAAATATTCGTTGAGTCGTTTCAACCTTTGGGCAGTTTACTCATTGAGTAAGTCAAACAGATGGGATGGATTTACTGAGTATTTTCCAGTTTTCGACCGTCGCCACAATGTGAACTTAGTTGCTTCTTACTACATTGGCAAGAAGAAAAATACTGAGATAGACTTGAGATGGAACTATGGTTCTGGATTGCCATTCACTCCAACATCTGGTTACTATCAAGAAGAAAACTTCCAAGGTGGAATCACAACGGATTACACGACTACAAATACAAATGATGTTGGGGTATTGTTAGGTGCATTCAACTCTGGTCGCTTACCCGATTACCATCGTTTGGATTTAACAATCAAACACCGATTCATTTTCAAAAACGCAATGGAACTAGAATTAGTTGGAAGTGTTACAAACTTATACAACCGCAAGAACATTTTCTACGTAAACCGTGTTACAAACAACGTGATTTACCAATTCCCAATGCTACCAAGTTTAGGTTTGAGTTGGAAATTCTAAGATATTATACACCTAGAAAAGCCGATGAATTTCATCGGCTTTTTTGTGCTTATTCATTTTAGTCAACTTTATTTGGAAAAATATTTTTCATCAAGAAATCCCTATCATATGAAGGAGCCGTTTTACTAACCAACATCACAAATCGATGCTCTCCAATTGTAGCTTCAGTTATATCAAAATGTGTATTGTAAGGTTCAATATTTTTAGGGTTATGAAGCACATAATATGTGTAAGAAGGATTTACTGTTGTTGCAAAAAACAAAACATCTTTTACCTTAATCTGATTGCTTCTTAGCCTTTTATACATTTTATTATTTGTAGCAAATTCAAAATCTCCAAACGTATACGAACCAAAATTCACTTGCTCATTGTAAACTTTCGTATAACCATCATCATTGACAACTTTTGTATCAATCGCAACTTTGGAAAATGTTGAACAACCAACTAAAAATACTGCTAAAACAATTAAAGTTAACTTTATAATAATCATGATAGAGTTAGAAACTTATTACTCCAAAATAACCTTTTTTATTACAGAATTACCCGATGAAAGCAAAATATTTAAAAAATAGAACCCACTCATTGGTTCATTAACAATCGTTCCAATCAAACGATTTTCGTCCTTTTCAAACTCAATTGGAATAACTTGCCCTAAATTATTATATAATTCAATCGACTCAATTTGGTCAGAAAATGCAGTATAAATCACTAGTTGATTATCTTTCATTGGATTTACTACTTCAAATTCATGCATCTTTTCTTCTGCAATACCTAGAAAAGGTACATAATCACAACCTTTCTCTGCATCATAAAATCCGCCATGATAAAGAAACTCATCTGTTTCACCTTCATTTAAAACGATACAATTTGTTGAAGTCCCAAATGCCTCCACAAAATCAGAATTATCAAAATCATCAATTTCAATTCCATTTAAACCACCGATATACTGATAAAACTTATAGACCAAAGGATATTGAATATCCTCCTTTGAGTATGTCAATTCATAGACATTGAGATTTAACCCATTCATAGTTTCAGAAGTAATATTCGTTACTGTTACTTGAAAAGAAGGGTTAACAAATTCATTTGAATCCGCATAGTAAGAATTCAAGTAACCGCGCCAAGAATCACCAATATTTGCTTTAAAATTTACAATCGTATCAAATTCCGATGTAATTTTATTATATCTATATAATACACTATCTTCAATTGACAAAATACGAGCTGAGTAATCAGTGGATTCAGATTCGGAATTGGACATGTATTGTGTCATTTTTTCATAACGTTTGTAGATTTGACAATTCTTATTCTGAATTATTGTGTCTCTATCAATAGAATAATGCACATAAATATCAGCTGTATAAATAAATTTATAATAATACCATTTCGCATTTTCAGTTGGCCAGAGTGGTGCTTGAGAATACGTAATCTTACTTGTACCAATAAGAAATAGAATAAATAAATGGGTGTAAAAATTTTTCATTTATAAATATTTTTATCATTAAGATAACTTGAAAATATGAGTCTAATAAACAAATTTTTAAGTAATA
>DATGOZ010000079.1:0-3619 GCA_035305395.1 Taishania sp.
TGGCTATTTTATGATGAATGGCAAGCAATATCAAGTCATGGGACAATTCGATCGCAAAGATAGAGCTACTCCGATGGATTTGGCAGCTATTTTTGTAAAGAATAGCCGTGGGGAATTAATACAATTGGATAATATCGTCGAAATTGAAGAAAGAAGTAGTCCACCCCAACTTTATCATAATAATCGCTATATGTCTGCCACAGTTTCAGCGGGATTAGCACCAGGTAAAAGTATGGGTGAAGGAATTCAAGCGATGGAAGCGGTTCGTGAGCGTGTCTTGGATGATACTTTTAGTACAGATTTAGGCGGCGAATCAAGGGATTTTGTTGAAAGTGGATCCAACACAATGTTTGCCTTTGGTTTGGCTGTATTATTAATCTTTTTGATTTTATCGGCTCAATTTGAAAGTTTTATTGATCCGATTATCATTATTATTACGGTGCCAATGGCCGTAGCAGGGGCATTATTTTCTTTATGGTTGTTTGGTCAATCTTGGAATATTTTTAGTCAAATTGGGACAATTATGTTAATTGGATTAGTAACCAAAAATGGAATTCTGATTGTTGAATTTGCTAACCAATTACGTGAGCAGGGTTATTCAAAATATGAGGCTGTTGTTACAGCTTCTGAATCTCGTTTGAGACCTATATTAATGACTTCACTTGCGATTGCTTTGGGGGCTTTACCAATTGCTCTGTCACTAGGGGCAGCATCGACCAGCCGTATTGGAATGGGAGTTGTTATTGTGGGTGGGTCACTGTTTGCATTAGTGTTAACCTTATTTGTAATTCCTGCATTTTACTTAATGCTATCACGGAAGAAAAATTTTCATCCAGAATTGGATAATATCGAAGAATAGAATGAAAAAAATAGGATTATTAATTGGTATCTTTTTTTTAGCTATCGAAGCTAATTCTCAAGGTTTGTTAACCGCCAAACAAGCGGTTGAAATTGCCTTAGAGAATAATTTCGAAATCAAATTGTCACAGAATGACTTACGCATAGATCAAGAAAATGTGAGCCGTGGGAATGCGGGTATGCTCCCAACAGTAACCGGTAACTTTTCTCAAAACAATAGTCTCCAAAATTCTTCACAAGTGCAATCCAGCGGCGCGGAACGCTCATTAAAAAATGCGAAAAATAATAACATGTCCTATGGTGTGAGTATTGGTTGGACTATTTTTGATGGCTTAGCTATGTTTTCACGCTACGAACAGCTACAGGAATTACAGAAACAAGGTGAATATGAATTAAAACGTACGATTCTTACTAAAGTCTCTGATGTCATTTCTACATACTATACCATTGTAGAACAGCAAAATCTGCTTTTTGCAATTGATTCTAGTATCAATATTTCTAATGAACGATTAAAAACAGCAGAGAATAGGTTTATGATTGGTAAAGCTTCTCGATTAGAAGTATTGAATGTGCAAGTTAATTTAAATGAGGATGAATCCAGTAGGTTGAGACAGTTGAATGTCGTTGAGAATTTGAAAATTAATTTAAATAGTTTGATGGCCAGAGACCTCTCTGAAGAATTTGATGTGGAACCTTCTGTAGAGTATGATGATTCATTATTATATGATGATCTTTTAGATAAAGCAAGAAAATATAACCCGGATCTACAAATAATATCGATTAATAAAAGGATTTCCGAATTGCAACTCAAGCAAACTAAATCTAATCGATACCCGGTGGTTCAATTGAATACTGGCTATAATTTTTCTGAATCTGAATCTAGTTTGGGTTTTGTATCTAGTTCCAATTCAAGAGGGTTGAACTATGGAATTACGGCATCAGTCAATATTTTTGATGGATTTAACCAACGCAGGAATGAAAGGATAGGCCAAATTCAGGTGAAAAATGCTGATTTAATGATTCAACAACAAGATTTATTTGTTAAGACGGCAATGTCTACTGCTTATCAAACTTATCAAACGAATCTTTCTTTAGCAAGACTTGAGGAAAATAATGCTGATATAGCTAGGCAGAACTTGAATATTACCCTAGAAAAATACAAAATTGGTACGATCAGCGCGGTTGAATTTAGGGACGCCCAGGAAAACTTTATTGAGGCAATTGCGCGATTTAATTCATCGCGTTTACAAGCAAAACTTTCTGAGCTTCAATTGAAGGAAATGATTGGAAATATTGATATTTAATATTTTTTTCGAAGATATAGGCTCAGATCAAACGGTTGTGTAAATTGAACAAACGTTTGCATTCTAATTATTTTTTTGTTTATTCAAAATTCCTGCTATACTTGTATTAGTGGTTTGATTTTCAAGCTACTTGACCGAATTATAACATTCATTCTTTTTGATAAATGACTGTTGTTTTTGTATAAATAGTTGATTATAAAGGGGGGGCTCTCCCTTTTGATTTTGTAACTTAGTTCGATTAATTAAATACTATGAATAATTCCCGTAGAGATTTTTTAAAAAAGGCATCCTTGTTATCTAGTGTTGCCATCACATTACCCGCTTTGCAAAATGAAGTTTTTGGAGCTTCTAATTTCAATATGTCTGGATTTGCAGGTCCAAAAATTGATAAGGTGAAAGTTGCCATCATCGGTTTGGGTCAGCGTGGTCCTGGTGCTGTAGATCGGATTTCCTATATTGAGGGTGCTGAAATAGTTGCTTTATGTGATAGACATCCTGAGCGTGTAACAAAGGCACAAACGATATTGACTAAAAAGGGTTTAAAAGAGGCTAAATCATATTCTGGAGACGATGGGTGGAAAACGATGTTGAAAAACGAGGAACTTGATTTAGTCTATATCTGTACTCCTTGGGCACTGCATGCTCCAATGTGTATTGAGGCTATGAAGGCGGGTGCAAATGCTGCCACAGAAGTTCCTATTGGCTTGTCAATTTCTGAAATATGGGAAGTGGTTAAGACTTCTGAAGAAACAAAGAAGCATTGTATGATGTTAGAAAACTGTTGTTATGACTTTTTTGAAATGTTGACATTAAATATGGTTCGACAAGGTTTATTCGGAGAATTAGTTCACGCTGAAGGAGCGTATATTCATGATTTATTAAATCTAAACTTCGATAAGAATGGATATGATAATATGTGGAGATTACGTGAAAATATTAAGATGAACGGTAATCTTTATCCTACTCACGGAATTGGACCTGTAGCACAATGTTTAAATATCAATACAGGTGATAAAATGAATCATTTGGTTGCGATGCAATCTAATGATTTCATGATGGCAGATCGGGCAAAAGAATTAGCTGGAAAAGATAGCTTCTTCCAAGAATTTGTTGGTAAAAAATACCGTGGAAATATGGATACAACGTTGATTAAGACGGAAAAAGGTAAGACTATTATGATACAACATGATGTTACCTCACCACGTCCTTATTCTCGTATTCATCTCTTAAGCGGAACAAAGGGTTTTGCTCAGAAGTATCCGCAAGAAGGTATTGCATTCGGCCACAGTTTCGTAAAGCCTGAAGAATTGAAAGATCTATATACTAAATATACACCAGAGCTTGTGAAATTTATTGGTGAACAAGCGAAAGATGTTGGTGGACATGGTGGAATGGATTTCATGATGGATTGGAGAATGATCGATTGTCTACGTAATGGATTACCATTGGATCAAACA
>DATGOZ010000080.1:0-4919 GCA_035305395.1 Taishania sp.
ATCGTATTGGACAATTCGAAACCAATCGTTTTAATTTCGCTTATGCTGGTCACTTCAATTTCACAGAAAAAACAAGACTTTCACTTGGAATTTATGCTGGCTTGGTACAATTTGGTTACAATCATGCTTCTTCTATCACAATAACACCAGATCCAGTAGTAATGCACGAAGCTAATTTTGTTCGTCCCGATGCACATTTTGGAGCATGGTGGAATAGTGAAAATTACTACATCGGGTTCATGGCTAATCAACTCATTATCTCGAAGTGGGAAGTTGGCCTACAATCGAGATATCGTTTTCACTTTGCATTAAACGGAGGATATCGCTTTATCATCAACGATTACATTGGTTTAGTTACCTCCGGAATGGTACGAATTCCAATTATCGGTCGCGTTAACGCCGATATATTAGTGAATGTCGATTACAAAAACATGTTCAATGTTGGTGTTGGTATACGTACACAAGATGCCGTTTTATTTACAGCAGGATTCAAAATCAATCAACAATTTTCATTACAATATTCGTTTGATTTAACAATTTCTGGATTGAGTCGCGTGAGTAAACACACACACGAAATTGGTCTCAGTTTCTTAACATGTAAACCAACACGAACTTCTACTTCAAGTTGTCCACTTTTTGAATAATCATTCATTTTCACAACTTACCTCAATAAATGGCGAATAAGCATTAATTTTACTGTAAAACGGAAGATATTTAGCTATTTTTGTTGTATGTCGAAATTGAAACACCTCACATATTTCATCTTTTTGATCGGTACATTTACCTCTTATTATTCATTTGGAGGAAATATCAAAGGTGGATATGAAGCGCTTTCTATTTACGATTATTTCAAAGCCAAAAAACGCTTTTACAAAAGCTTAAAGGCAGATGAGTCCTTTGCTTCATTTGGATTAGCCACAATTTATTATCGCAAAGACAATCCTTTTCATTCTCTTGACTCTGCATACGTTTATATCAATAGAGCACACGACAGTTATTCAATCATCAAAGAAAAAAAGAAAGTTAAATTTCAACACCTTGTAAACCCAGAAAAAATCGATAGTCTTCGCCAGACAATTAGTACCGCTTTTTTTAATTTAGCTCTAACTGAAAATAGTATCGAAGGATATCAACAATTCATCAATAAACACAGTTGGGCTAAAGAAGTTGAACGTGCTACATTTATGCGCGACAGCATTGCTTTCAACAACGCAAAGGACGCAAATTCGTCGATTGCTTATCAGGCTTTTATATCAAATTATGCAACATCTATTTTTGCAGAGGAGGCTAACTTCTTATTAATGCAAGCTAAATACAATGAGATTACAGCTGAAGGAACAGTTGAAAGTTATGTTTCATTTCTTGAACAAGAACCTGAAAATGTTTTTAGAGAACGAGCAGAAACACGTATTTACGAACTAACTACCAAGCCGAATACAATTGAAGCCATTGAGTATTTCTTAGCGAATTTTCCAGAGAACATTATGCGAAGTGTTGCTTGGGACAAATTATATCAACTCAGTGTTTATAATTACTCAGAAGAAAGTATCAAACAGTTTGCTAATAAATATCCAGATTTCCCATATACAGAACGCTTACAGGCCGATTTAGAATACATCAAACTCACCGCTCTTCCCGTAGAGAAGGATGGAAAATATGGATTCATCAATGAAAAAGGAGAATGGATTATCGACGCGATTTATAATACTGTTAGTCCTTTCAAAGAAGGATTAGCCTTGGTGTCAATCGACGGGAAATTCGGTTATATCAACAAAAAAGGAGATGTTATCATCGAACCACAATATGATGGTGGATATGATTTCGAGCAGGGGCGTGCTATCATCGAAAAAGACACACTCTACGGATTGATTGATCGAACAGGAGAATTGATTTTTCCAATTGAATTCAAGGAATTGGGTGTGATATCAGAAGACTTAATCTATGGTTTGAAAGACTCCCTTTATGGTTACTACAATACAATGGGAGTGCAGATTATCAATGAACAATTTGACGAGGCTTTTTCTTTTCAAGATGGTATAGCAAAGGTTGAAATCAACGAAATGCAAGCTTTTATAAATCAACAAGGAGTCTATGTTGTCCCTCCTATTTATGAAGAAATTACATTTTTCACTGATTCAACATTAATCTATTTAAATGACGATTTGTATGGAATAATGACGCGCGATGCAAACATTCTTCTAGAAAGCAAATACAGTAGAATAGGACAGTTATCTGAAGGACTAGCACTAGTCATTCGTGACGATGAAAAGATTGGATATATCAACGCTAAAGGTGAAGAAATCATTGCGCCACAATACGATTTGATTCCAAACTACATGAATCGATGTCAATTCAAAAATGGTATTACCATTGCAGCTAAAAATGGACAATATGGTGTTATCAATAATAAAGGTAAAGAAGTCATTCCTATGAGATATGATGACATGGGAGATTTATCTGAATTGATTGCTGTTAAACGCAAAAATAAATGGGGATTCATTAACAAACAAAACCAATTGATACTACAATTCAATTATGAATTTGCTGAGAGTTTCAAATATGATGTAGCAATCATTCAAGAAAAATCAAATTTTGGTTTAATCGATAAAACTGGAAAGTTTCTGATTCCTGCAAACTATTCAAACATCGAATATACTGCACACAATCTATTGCTTTTAACAAACAATTCTCAAGTAGGAATTGCAACGACAAGAGGAGAAATATTGGTCCCAATTGCTTATAACAACATTCGGATTTTTGACCAAAATTTATTAATTTTATCTAATAACGATGGAATTTCGTATTTTGATTGCATCGCTAAAAAAATAATTAAACCAATTGAACATGAATAACCTGTTATCAAGGCTTGATAAATACAAATACGGTTTATTCGTAATGGTGATATTTTATGTCATCTTCTCCTCTATTCATATTCAATATGGTTTTGTAGAAAAGCCCGACATCAGTTATCTACTTAATCGCAAACCAGATGATGTCATTGAATTGAAGTTGGAGCCAATTGAAATGGTTGAACAACGTATCAATGCTACAGGTGAAATCAAGAATGCTACACGCAATGAAAACAGCTCGGGCAATTCTTCTGATGGCGGAAATGGTTCTCCTTACGAAAGTCAATATACAAATGCTAAGTCGTTGAAAGATGTTGAACAAAGTGTTTATGATTTAGAACGCAATCTATTTGAAGAAGCAGGAGGGGCTCAACAACGAGCAGAAATTCAGAAAGAAATAGAGCGTCGCAAAAAAGAGCAAGAAGATAACTCTAAAAATAAAACATTAAATTCTAAATCTACAGGAACATCTGGTGGAACAGGTGATTCTGCAAAGGGAGAAGTATTGGTCAGCTATAGTTTGAAAGGTCGATCGGGAAGCTATACTCCTGCTCCCGGATATATGTGTCCACAAGGTACAACAGGAAAAGTTGTAATTAATATTAAAGTAGATGCTTCTGGAAAGGTTGTTGATGCACGTGTAGGATCTTCGACATCCTCCAATGATTGTATGATTAATTATGCGTTGGATTTTGCTAAAAAATCACGTTTTAACTATTCTAGTACAGCTCCAACTTCACAAGAAGGTACAATTACTTATACATACGTGAACTGATGCAAACAATCAATTTAGAAATCACACTTGAAGATTTTTTACGCGATAGAACAAAATTAGATCAATCGACCATTACGAATGCACTTACCTCTATAAAAGATAAGTATAAAGAAATAACCGTAAAAAAAGGTGATTTTTTATTACAACCTGGAGAAGTTTGTCATCATTCATTTTACGTTCAAAAAGGATTATTGCGATACTATTCAGTTGATAGCAAGGGGAAAGAACATATTTTAAATTTTGCTCCCGAAGGCTGGTTTGTAACCGATCGCGACTCAATGTATTACGGTCAACCAACAATTTACTTTACCGAAGCATTGGAGGATAGTACAATCATATTGTTGGACAAAGATTTCTTTACGATATTTTCATCTACTTGCCAATCATTTATCGAGTTAAATGAGCGCTTATTACAGAATCACATACGCCACTTACAAAAACGAATTACACAATTATTGAGTGCTACTGCCGAAGAAAGATATGTTGATTTCGTTCGTATTTACCCAAACATCATGGCGAGAGTTCCACAATGGATGGTCGCTTCTTATCTAGGTATTGCACCCGAAAGTCTCAGTCGTGTACGCAAGGACTTAGCTAATAAATGGAAAAAGTCCAATTAATTATTTTTCTTTGCTTTTTCCTCCTTCTTTTTTTCCTTTTTAGCGGCTTTTGCCTCTTTCTTTTTCTCTTTTTGAATTCTTTTAGATCTCCTGATTCCTTCTCGGTATTCTTGCATCGACTCCTTGAAAGCCTCTTTTGTCATCTTATCCATCACTGGATTAAAATCTACTGTACCTGTTAAGATGTCGTGAATAACAATTTCAGTATAGAAATTTTTCGTTTTAGGATCATACGTATCTCTCAGATTTTGGTCAAACATCTTTGCCATGTTGCGATAAACAAAGGCTTGTCCACCACCAACATATTCACTAATCAACTGATCTACAGTACGACCTGTCTCACGATGAATTAGTTGCATCAACAAACGTCCCTCACTCGTATATAAATCCTTAACGGAGTATGTAAACTCCTCCTTCAAGAATTGCAATAGTTTTTTAGATTCCTTTTTGACTTGACTCTTCTTACTCAGCTTTGCGATTTCTGCTTCATGTTCATCAATAATCGCTTTTGCTTTGAGGGCCATCGGATAAATCTTACGTACTCGTTTCAATTCACGCTCATAATTTTGCTGGAAATATCTATTCACAACAAACTCATCTAAAGTCTTGTAAACAACCGTATCATCATCTTGACCATACAGAAATGATAAAGAAACTAAAGTGAATATTAAAATA
>DATGOZ010000081.1:0-2236 GCA_035305395.1 Taishania sp.
CAGCCCCGAAAAGTACACCAACGGCTAACCCTTCAGGTATATTGTGAAGTGTAATGGCTAATACCATGAGTGTTGTGTGGTGCAATTGTGTTTTGACTCCTTCAGATTCTTCGTTCTTGAAGTTGATGTGTAAGTGAGGCATCTTCTTGTCAAGAAAAAATAAGAATAATGCTCCAAGTAAAAATCCTGCTGCTGCAGGAAACCATCTGAGAGAACTTGAATAATGTTCCTCTGATAATTCAATAGCGGGACTTAATAGAGACCAAAAGCTGGCGGCGATCATAACTCCTCCAGTGAAACCAAGCATTGCGTCTAATATTCCTCGGTTGGCTTTTTTGAAGAAAAACACGAGCGTTGCTCCTAAAGCAGTTAGAAACCATGTAAATGTTGTGGCAAGTAAAGCGCCTTTTACGGGACCAATTTCTTTGAAAAACGCCAATATTGTGTCCATAGTTTATTCGTTTTGACAAAAGTATAAAAAGTTAGATTCGTCTAACTATTTTTTGTTCATTTTTTTTATGATTTATTAGTATTTTTCAAAAAAACATTTAAATTAGCATTTCGAACAGTAAAATTTTTGAGGCCTATAGTACATTTTTACTCTATTTAAAATTATTGAGAATTTAAGGATTCAATAACCTAAATTGAGTATTATGGCTATGAAGTATATGGATGATAGTGACTTGGTTAGAAGTTACATCGATGGGAATGAGAAGGCATTTGAGATACTGGTTCTTCGTCACAAAGACAAAATTCACCGATATATATTGTCTAAGGTTAAAGATCATCTTTTAGCTGAAGATATTTTCCAAGAAACATTCATCAAAGTTATCCGAAACATCAAGTTGGGTACCTACAATGAGGATGGGCGTTTTTTGCCTTGGGTGACACGTATTGCTCATAACCTAGTTATTGATCATTTCCGTAAAGCGAATAAGGTTCGAATGATTTCTGAGACTTCTTCAAAGAATGAAGATTACAATATTTTCAGCACTATTGCTTTAGAAGAGTTGAATGTTCAGGATCGTATCGCGGCTGATGAGCTACAATCGCAAATGGTTCGTTTGATTGATCACCTTCCGGATAGTCAACGTGAAATTTTATTGCAACGCATTTTTCAAGATCTTTCGTTCAAAGAAATTGCAGAAATGGAAGATATAAGTATTAATACAGCGCTTGGTCGTATGCGTTATGCTTTGATAAACATGCGAAAACTCATTGAAAAATATCAGTTAGTAACGGATCTTTAGAGCTTTTTATAAGCTAGGTTGTAAATAGTTTGTAAGATTGAAATTATCCGTTATTTTTGTGATACAAACAATGATTGAACGACCTATAAATAAGAATTTTCCGTGGTTTACAACATGCTTTTCTGCGTTGCTAATTCTTATTTATACAATAATGGCTTTTTTGAGTAAAAGTCTTACTATTTCCCCACAGTTTTACGAGTATTTTGGAGCACCCTATGCTGTGCAAATTTATCAAGGTCACGTGTATGGGGTGGTTTTCAATAATTTGATTCATATCAATTTACTGCATCTCGTGTCGGATTTGGCAGGTTTGTGGTTGCTTGGAGCATTTTTGGAACAGCGATTAGGATGGTTTAAAATGGCTATGCTAGGAGTTGTTTGTTCGGTTTTTGGATCTATAATTCAGTTGGCATTAACAGATGACCCGGGGTTAGGTATTTCAAGCGCTCTATTCGGGTTTTATGCTATTATTCTTGTAATGTCACTCAAAGATGATCGCTTCAAAATTAGATTTTTGTATTTCTATGGTATTTTGCTACTTGTCTCATTGATACTGATGATTGTCAATAACGAAATGTTCGGAAATGCTGTAGCTGTAGAGGCTAAAATAGGAGGTTTGATTTGGGGAGCATTGATGGGAATGGTTCAAAATGAAGGACACATCAGATGGCAAGGGTTGGGAATTTTATTTATTCCATTTTGTATTGTTAGTCTCACATTAGTTTACGCACCTTGGTCAAGTAATTGGCATTGTGCAAGAGGAATCTACTTCCACAATAATCAACAAATAAAAGAAGCTAAGGAGGAGTACAAAAAAGCGCTTGATTTAGATTCAAAAAATAAATTAGCTTCGGAAAATTACAAGTTGGTCAAAGTGGATGAATTGTCTAATTTGGCATACAGAGCACATTTAACTGGAGATTATTCAGCAGCTAGAAGATACTACTTGAAAATATTAGCAATCAAAAAAAATAATCAGTGGGCAA
>DATGOZ010000082.1:0-4205 GCA_035305395.1 Taishania sp.
GATTTGAATATCGCTGAACCGAATGCATTGATTGGTTTTGCGGGCCCTCGTGTAGTTAAAGAAACAATTGGTCGCGATTTACCAGATGGTTTCCAAACTTCAGAATTTGTTTTGGAACATGGTTTCTTAGACTATATTGTACATCGAGGTGAATTAAGAGAAAAATTGGCTTTATCGTTGAGTTTGTTTAGAAACTAAAATCAATACTATTGAAAAAAATCACAGAAGCAATTCTGTGATTTTTTTTATGTAAAGCTTGAACAAAATGAATACTTATGGCGACAATTCTAGAAAATAAAAAGAAAGATTGGTTCTATATTATTTTAAGTCCCATAGCTGGATTCCTATTAATCGGATTTTATTTATTGATTAAACAGTTGTCTGGAGGGAGTGATGAAATCGCTTTGTTGAGTACTTTTCTTGTTTATGCAATCTGCTTTGATGTACGTCATTTGTTTTCTACTTATACACGTACATTGCTGGATAAATCCTATTATTCCGAAAACAAAAGGTGGTTGATTTGGACCTTTCTTTGTATCATTGGTTTACCTTTATTAGCTTTAGTTTTTGTGAAAGATGAAGCCTACTATTTTGGAACGGGTGCTGTTTTTCTATTCATTTTCAGAGTAACCACAATTTTGGGTTTGTATCATTTGATTAAACAAAATTGGGGCTTTATGGCAATCTATAAAAAGAAAGCCAATGAGCCGCAAACGACATCCGAAAAGTGGGAAAAATTAATGTTATTGAGCGGTTCCTTTTTACCTTTAATAATCCTGACAATTGATTCGCCAGCATGGTTTGAGTATGACAAAGTCTATCTTTATCCTGAATCTTATTTGGAAGAACGTATTCATCATTTGTTTTTTCAATTGGGATTAATTACATGTTTGATTGGAATTTTATTGCTAGCACTTTCTCAAATGAAATCTTTTGAGCTATTCAAAACAATCTTTAGGAATTTAGGTTTGTATTTTGTTGCAATTTTTATTGCTGTTTTGGGCTTTTTAAATTTAGGAGTCGAAACATTGGATTACATCTTAGGTATTGTTGGTTCGATTTTTATCATTTCAACTTGTATTACCCTCGCAACTACCTGGAAAACTATTCATACAAATCCACAGAAATGGTTTGTGTTAGTAGCGTCATTGATTCTATATAACGGTGTATTGTTGAGTCCTATCGAGAATAAATATATTTTAATAATGGCGATTACAATACCTCATAATATTCAGTATTTAGCATTTGTAAATTTCTTTAATCGAAAATATTACAGCTCAAGCAATACAGATTATGGTTTGGTAAAGACGATTAGTCAGAAAGTAGGAGTGTTTGTATTAGTCTCTTTTGGTTATGCATTATTATATGAATTATTTCGAACTGGAAGTAAGTTTATGAACTGGGGAGATCCAACAATCAATTACATTATTGCGAATTACATCGCAGTATTTTTCCTTTCTATGTCGTTGCATCATTACTTTTTAGATGCGATTATTTGGAGGGTACGTTCTGATAAGAAGATTAGTGAATCTGTTTGATTTATTTCAATTCAAAGCCATTGAAATAAGCATCAACACTCCAAGCTTCAGCTTTTTGAGCAAACCAAGGCTTTATCGTAGACCAAATATTTTTGAATTCGTTTGAAACGCGGTAATTTTCCAAATCATTTTCATCTTTCCAATGACTGTAAGTCATAACAATGGAAGGATTATGAATATCTTGTAATAATTGCATTCCCTCACAACCAGGAAAGTTGTTTACGATGTGTTTTACTGTATCGAAAAAAGATAGAAAATCTTGAACTTTATCTTCCTGAAAAGTTAACTTAACAATGCGTATCATGTTTAAAATAGTTCGTGAAGTGTTTCTTTTGATCCTTGTGGTGTGAAGTCTATACGAATGACGTCGTTTTTGCGAAGTCCAAATAATTTTTCGGCACCACCAGTACTTTCATTTGCCCCTCGATTGATAGCAATTTCCAATAATCCATTTTCATTGAAAATAGCCAACTTTTCTCCTGGAGTAACTTCGTTATATGTTCTACTGATTCGATCAATGATATAACTTTTTCCTTCTCTAAATTTGAGCGTGAAAGGTTCATTTTTACCAATTTCAACGAACAATTCTTGTGTAATGTTAGAAATGGCATTACCGAAATTATCAAAATGGATGATTGATCCTTTTATTAAATTTTCCTCAATTGTCGGATTTGATAAGAATGCACGTCTGAAGTGAGGGTGAGGTGTCGCAAAGTCTTCTAGATTTTCACCATTGATTATTTTGCCTGCTATTGGCACCAACATATTTTTTGTTGGAAATTGGATGCTTTTGGGATTAGAGAGAATTTCTTCAACACGATAGAATTTATACGCTTTGTTAACCAATTGATGCAAAACACCAAAAAATCCGTTATCGTTTGAAACAAAATATTGTCCATCCATTTCCATCACTGAAGGAAAAGCTCCGTCTGAATTACCAAAATTGACAATCGGTTCTGCGTCAACTCCGACAATATGAACAGTTCCAGCAGGAAAACTGGGATACGCCTGACTGACTTGAAATGCTGCTTCGGCCACATCAAATGGTTTTATTGCATGTGTTACATCAATCAAATGGATAGGGGAGTTGCAACGCTGTAAAATCGAAGCTTTTACAGTGGCAACATAGTAATCATTAAGCCCCATATCAGTTGTTAATGTAATAAATCGCATTTTGAGTCAGAAACCTTAAAATTTTGATTAAATATTTTCTAATTTTGCTCAAAAATACAGTTTATAGGATAATTATTTGCATTTATTTCATAATTTATAAGTTTGCTAGAAAAAACAATTGATATTTTAGATGTTAACCCACTTGGCTTATTCGGAGTGAATAATGCTAAATTGAAACACATTAAAAGTTTTTTTCCAAAACTAAAAATTGTTTCTAGAGGGAATACCTTAACATTGCTCGGTGAAGAAGAGGTCATCGAAGAGTTTGAACGCAAATTTGAGTTGCTTGTTCAACATCTAAAAAAGTACGGTACTTTGTCAGAAAATAACATTGATAATTTGATGTTAGAAGATGGGCACCAAATGTTGTCTGTGGATGATGGTTCTGAAACATTGGTGCACGGAAATGGTGGAGTTAAGATAAAAGCTCGTACACTCAATCAAAAGAAACTTGTAAAAGCTGTCAATAAGAATGATATGGTTTTTGCTGTTGGACCTGCAGGAACTGGTAAAACTTATACAGCAGTAGCTTTGGCAGTAAGAGCACTTAAAGCAAAAGAGGTAAAGCGCATTATCTTAACCAGACCTGCAGTTGAAGCTGGTGAAAATTTAGGTTTTTTGCCAGGTGATTTGAAAGAAAAACTTGATCCATATATGATGCCGCTTTATGATGCATTACGCGATATGATTCCTGCGGAGAAATTGGCAGATATGATTGAGTTTGGAATTATCGAAATAGCTCCTTTGGCATTCATGCGTGGACGTACGTTGGATAAGGCGTTCGTAATTTTGGATGAAGCTCAAAATGCAACTCCCATGCAGATGAAAATGTTTTTGACACGTATGGGGATGACAGCCAAGTTTGTCATTACAGGAGATATGTCGCAGGTAGATTTACCCTACAAACAAAAATCTGGTTTGCGCTATGCAATGGATATTTTGGACGGTGTAGAAGGATTGGAAATTATTCGTCTTCAACAAAGTGATGTGATTCGCCACAGCCTCGTGAAGAAGATTGTTGATGCGTTCGACAAAGCTGAGGCTAAGGAAGCCAAGGAAAAGGCTGAGTTTGAAAATAAGAAAAAAGATATAAATACTAACGATAAAAAATAAGAAATGGACAAAGCTATTGTGAGAACTGATTTTAACTTTCCTGGTCAACAGAAAGTTTACAAAGGCAAGGTTCGTGATGTTTATACATTGGAGAATGATTTGTTGGTGATGGTAGCATCCGACCGCATCTCAGCATTTGACCATATCTTACCAAAGGGAATTCCGCACAAAGGACAGGTACTGAATCAAGTTGCGACGATGTTTTTGGAGGCAACACGTGATATCGTTCCAAATTGGTTGATTGGTACTCCAGACCCATCTGTTGCGGTTGGATATGCTTGTGAACCAATTCGTGTTGAGATGGTAATTCGTGGCTATTTGGCTGGACATGCTGCAAGAGAATACAAAGCAGGGAAAAGAATGTTGTGTGGAGTAGTGTTG
>DATGOZ010000083.1:0-4779 GCA_035305395.1 Taishania sp.
CTGCAAGTCATCGTCCATTACGGCGATTAACTCACTTTCAGAATCTCTCAAACCAATTGAAATAGCCGTATGTTGACCATAATTTTTTGCTAATCGAATGGCTTTGAATTTGAATTGCATGCGATTCTTTTGTTCTAACAAAAAATCGTATGTTCCATCCATACTCCCATCCTCTACGAAGATTACAGTCAAATCAAAATTAGAACAATTAGCTATTGTCCACTCATTGAGTCTATCAACCAATGGTTCGATGGTTAACTTAGACTTGTATAACGGTATGACGAAATCAATGGTTTTCATAGCTCTAAGTTCACTTTAGCAATTAAAATTCAATTGGTTTATCACAAAAATTCGGTTCGAATTTAATCAATCCAGAAGCCATAGAAAAACCAACCCCAAATCCAGCAATCAATATCCATCCTGATTGTGGTTGATAACTATCCCATGCCTTACTCAAGGTAATTGGAATACTTGCAGAAGCAGTGTTTCCATATTCGTAAATGGAATAAGGAACTTTTACCTCATCCACATTTAATTTCTTTCGAATCGATTCATTGATAACTTTATTTGCTTGATGCATAACCAATAAATCGGCAAAATCAGTTTCTCGATTGGCAAAACTCAATAAATCTGTAATATTCCGAGGAACACGTTGAACCGAATATCCAAAAACATCGATTCCATTCAGTTTCATGTATCCCTGTCCATCTTCATGATCTATTTCAATTGCATGTTGCCCCGTTCCATCTGTCCCCAAATTGAAATAACCAGAAATCTTTTGATCTTCACTCGAACATTCAATTGCAATAGCAGAAACAGCATCAGAAAAAATAGGTCTCACACTTTTATCTTCCGAATCAATTAGGTGAGTCGACAAATCACCACATACTAAAATTGCTTTTTTATGCTTTCCGTCAATGGTTTGTAATAAAGAACTAATTGTGTGCAATCCATAAACAAATCCAGAACATCCAGAATTAATATCATAACACATCGTCTTATTGTCAAATCCCATATCTCCATGCAAACGACATGAAACAGATGGTATGACCATGTTAGGCGATTGTGTCACGCACAATAAAATATCAACATCCGCTTTTGACCAACCTGTCCTTTGCAGTAATTGATCAACTGCTTTATTGAAATATGCTAAAATTGTATGGGATGAATCAGCTACTCTACGAAAACGTATTCCCGTATGTAAAATCAAGGCTTCACGTTCCTTTGAATCCAAAAGAGCTAACTCCAAATTGTCTTCGACAGTTCTCGGAACAACATTGACAATTCCCTTGATTGTAATACCTCTATTCGTAGTTAAAGCCATTTCACTTTGTCAGAATAAGATTGTGCAACTCGCTCACTGTTTTGCATTTTGCCAAATCAGAAGCAGTCACAATAATATCACATTCCTCATTGATTCGAGAAATGATGATGAGCGCATTCAGAGAACTCCATGTTCTCAAGCTTCTAAACTCACTTTCCGCAGTGATCTCTCCTTCGTCAAGTAATAATTCAGATTCCAAAAACTTGATAAATTCAGGAAGCAGTTCGAATTTTTTCATATACAAATGTAATGAATATCAACTTATGTTACTTTCGATTCGCTTGAATTTTATACTTCCTTTTACCATTGATATGTATCTCACGAATAATTTCATCTTCTTCAGTTGCATATTCTTTCTTGAATCGAAGCACATGACCAAAACAACAATTACAAGCACAATGATTTCAGTACCCAATGTAAATCAAATCCAAAACTCCATTCTCAAACGATGGATTCCAAAGAAAATCATAGCAACAATTGTCAAAAATTCTCAAATGAATTTCAATTACTGAATCAGAAATATAAACAGCATCTATTAAATCATTGTCAATTTCAACTTCTCTCCCATTACTAGAGCAATCAGCCTTTACAACCTCATCAATCACATATCCAATTGACATAACGCTGTAATAATTATGTGTGCTTTGCAAAAAGACTGTTCCTTGAATTGGATCATTTCGAAACAAATCTTCATCTTCATCCTGACTATAACAGCTATTTGCATAGCAAATGAAAATTATTGAAATGATAAATCGAAACATTACAGTTAATTTAACCATGAAACACACTATAAGATACTAAAAATTGATAACTTTGCATCAGTTTATTTTACCGACATGAAAATCACAGACGAAATTGTAGACCATATTGCACATTTAGCTCGCTTAGAGTTTGAAGGAGATTCTAAGGAAGAGATTAAAAAAGACATGGAAAATATCATCAATTTCATGGATGTTTTACAACAAGTAGAAACAGACAATGTTGAACCATTGATTTTCATGAGTGATGAAATCAATAGACTTCGTGAAGATGTTGCCGAGGTAACATTGACGCAAGATGAAGTATTAAAAAATGCTCCTAAAAAGGACTCAGATTACTTCCGTATTCCAAAAGTATTGGATAAATAATTCCAGATTTTTTATTAATAATTGCGGTAATCGTTCCACAATTGACTTCTAATACCGATTACAGGAACGTAATTGAATTGATTTGTATTGCCATTGATGATGAAATGGTTTTCAATAAATGCGTGTAACTGTCCAGGCTTCCAAATCTCATAGTCAAGAGTTAAAATAGTTCTACTCACATTCGTTCCAATTCCTTGACCAATTTTGTGTCCGTATTCATAAGGAGGTCGCATGACATACGATTGGTAAATATCACCACCATAACTATATCCATCTTTATCTTCACCTTTCAAACGGTAGGTAGTGAAAAATTTGGCTAACCACTTGCCTTGCTGCCATTTTAATTCAGTCAAAATCTCATGAAAATTTGCACCTAAAGGATGAGCCAATGCGTGACCTTGATTTCCGTATGCCTGCATCTCACTCACGTGTGCATATGTATACGGACGCATCATATTGTATTCAACGCGATAAAACCACTTTCCAATACGACTCGAAAATCTCCCTTTGAATCCTGCTTGTCCACCAAATTTATTCGCCCACCAAGTAGGATTATTTTTAAGCTCTTTCAAACTAAACTCATCCAAAATTCCTTGGGTATAGAACATGTGGTTTCCGAACTTCACATCCATCGACAAACCAATCAAGACGTTATCAGCCGAACCAAAAGCGTATTCTTGAGGTCTCAAAAAGATAATCGGATTAAGGTATTCCGCATCATAACCTCTGTTCAACAATGTATCTTTTGGCTCAAATAATACTGTTTCGAAAATTCCAAAATTCAACCATTTTGCTGCATTAAAACTCAAGTGGTGCGTTGTTGCGTATTTCGATTTCCAACCGATGTTTGTATGCTCACGCATGAACTGGTACAAAACAGTGTATTCGACTCTCCAAAATTTCGTACGTATTTGTGCAAACGGAAATGGTGTACCATAATCACTCAAAAACAACGAACGACTTCCTTCACCAATGAAGTGATTGTCCAATCCAACTTGGAAATTAAAAACCTCATTAGGTGTATACCCAATTCTAGCACGGATATCAGAATAAACATATTGATTTCCTTTTTTCTCGTAGTAAAACGCTGGCGTATTAATGAACGAATCTACACTTCCAAGTCCACCGATTGCTCCTAATTTAAAATACCACTTTCCTACTTGCGATTTGAGATTTACTCCCGCTCCAAGTCGGTAACTCAATCCTGAATTATACGCTCCAATTGCATCAACAGCTGGAGCAATGAAAAAGAAATTTTGCTTCTTAATTGAATCTTGACGCCAACCGACATGCTCAACTGTTCGAATAGCTGGCTTCAAGGCTGTATGTAAATCAACCGCTTTTTTTGCAATCGAATCGTTTGGCAATTCTTCATACAATCGACCAATACCTGATTGTGCTTGCAAATTTGTTGCAAACAACAAGTACAATAGAACAATATGACAAACCAAACGATTCATTAGAAATCTATATAACTATTGATTAAACTTGTTTTCAATCCAACATTCAAATAGTTTGTCAACTGAGAAGTTGATGCATCACGACGCACCAGGTAATTCATGAAAACTGAAAAATTCATTTTCTTATTGAAGCGATATCCTAACTCAAAATTGGTAAAGAAAATTGAATTATTCGCTCTCGGCCCCACGTCATAAAGTGCCAAATGAGAAGTTGAAGAATAATCCATCAAACTATAATACACCACACGTAAATCAGTATAAAAACGTTTGATTTCGTAATTTGCTCTAACCACAACTTCAGCAAAAGACTCTCCTTTTGTGTGTGCCAAAGGCAAATTGAAATGACTGTAGTTCAATCGAGGATTTGATGAACGATAAAGCTTATTAGACGTATAATTTCCTTCTAATTGAAGAAACAAATTAGTTATTTTGAACGGTTCCATAAAACGAACACCCAGCTGTCCTCCAAACCCAGATGATCTTGGATTGACTGCAGCTTGACCATACAAACGCGCAAAATTACCTGCAGTATAACCAATATTCACTCCAATAATTGAATTTGCTTCTAATTTATTTACTACAAAAGCTCCAATAAGTGGAATCGGATTGTACATCCATGGTGAAGCGTGTTTCGAAACGATCGAGTCGCCTTTAGAATAAATTGTTCCTTCAAACAAAGAAATTGTTAATTTTTCTGTAGCTTGATATGACAAGTAATTAACAGCTAATATCTTTGGTTCATAGTACGCTTCAACTGTTGTATAAATAGGTCTTCTCAACAAATTAGTTGTCTTACTACGCAAATAGACAAATTCCCACTTTGGAAGAAATCTGTAATTAATCTGAAAATTAGGTGCGCTAAAGCTGT
>DATGOZ010000084.1:0-5370 GCA_035305395.1 Taishania sp.
AAAATTGTAGATGTCAACAGCGAAAAACGTACGAAAACTAGTAAACGTGTTGAATTCATTACGCATTGTCCAGAATGTCAAAGTGAATTGAGAAGAAATCCAGGTGAAGCACAACATTTTTGTCCAAATGAAAATCACTGCCCACCTCAAATGAAAGGTAAAATTGAACATTTCATCAGTCGTAAAGCCATGAACATTGATGGTTTGGGGGCTGAAACAGTTCAATTGCTTTTTGACAAAGGATTAATCAAGAATTGTGCTGACTTATATGATTTGACATTTGATCAACTGATTGATTTGGATCGCATGGCTGAAAAAAGTGCCAATAACTTGTTAATCGGATTGAAAGAATCACAAAAAGTTCCATTTGAACGTGTGTTATTCGCGTTGGGAATTCGCTATGTTGGTGAAACAGTTGCTAAGAAATTGGCGAAAGCTTTTCAATCGATAGATCAATTGGCTGTCGCTCCGATTGAAGCATTGATGACAGTGGATGAAATTGGCGAACGTATTGCGCAATCTGTGTACGATTTTTTCCAAAAACAAGAAAACTTGGACATTATTGAGCGCTTGAAACAAGCAGGTTTGACTTTTGAAGCAGAACAAACAGCACAAGCTTCAAACAAGTTTGAAGGTAAAAGTTTTGTTGTTTCAGGTGTCTTTCATAGTTTCTCTCGAGATGAATTAAAAGCAATCATTGAGTCGAATGGTGGTAAAAATGTTGGATCTATTTCCAAGAAAACAGACTACGTTGTTGCAGGAGACAACATGGGGCCATCTAAATTGCAAAAAGCAACTGAATTAAGCATCCCAATTTTATCTGAAGACGAATTCATTGCGTTATTAAATCAATAACAGCGCGTTTTAAAAAGAACCAAAAATAAAAAAGGCTATTCGTGATTGAATAGCCTTTCTCTTAGTATTTCAATTGATTATCTGTTTTCGATATCAACATAATTACGAGTTGTCGCTCCTGTGTAGATTTGACGTGGACGACCGATTGGTTCTCCATTTTCAGTCATTTCTTTCCATTGAGCAATCCATCCTGGCAAACGTCCTAATGCGAACATTACTGTAAACATATCCGTTGGAATACCAATCGCTTTGTATATAATTCCAGAGTAGAAATCTACGTTTGGATATAAGTTACGCGCTTTGAAGTACTCATCTTCCAATGCATATTTCTCTAATTTCTTAGCAATATCAAGCAATGGATCTTGGATATTCAATGCATTCAACACATCGTCACAAGCTTTCTTGATAATTGTAGCACGAGGGTCGAAGTTTTTGTACACTCTATGACCGAATCCCATTAAACGGAATGGATCATCTTTATCTTTTGCTTTAGCAACCCACTTATCAACATCACCTCCATCATTGTGGATTTTTTCCAACATTTCGATTACAGCTTGGTTAGCACCACCATGAAGAGGTCCCCACAATGCTGAAATACCAGCAGAGATTGTCGCATATAAGTTAGCCTGAGAAGAACCTACGATACGAACTGTTGAAGTTGAACAGTTTTGTTCGTGATCTGCGTGCAAAATCAACAATTTATTCAACGCTGAAACAACAACTGGATTCACCTCATACTTCTCAGAAGGAAGAGAAAACATCATGTGTAAGAAATTTTTCACATAATCGTAGTCGTTATTTGGATAGTTGAACGGATGACGCATAGAGTTTTTATAAGCCCATGCAGCCAAAGTTGGCAACTTAGCTAACAAACGGTGAATTGTCAAACTCTTAGCATCTGAATCTCTATTTGGATCCAAAGATTCAGGATAGAAAGAAGCCAAAGAACAAACCATTGAAGACAATACTCCCATTGGGTGTGCTTTCGCAGGATAAGCCTCAAAGAATTGCTTCATATCCTCATGCACCAATGTATGCTTCGTGATGCTAGTTTGGAAACTACTTAACTCCGCTTTAGTTGGTAATTCACCATAAATCAACAAATAAGCAACTTCTAAGAAAGAAGCTTTCTCAGCTAATTGTTCAATTGGATAACCACGGTATCTTAAAATACCTTCCTCTCCATCTAAAAACGTGATAGCACTCTTCGTACTCCCCGTATTCTTATAACCTGAGTCAATTGTAATATAACCAGTTAACGCTCTTAACTTAGTGATATCAATCGCTTTCTCATTCTCTGTACCTTCTACAACGGGAAATTCATATACCTTTCCTTCTAGTTCTACTTTGGCAATTTCACTCATCTGTATTATGCTGTAAATTGTTGATAAATATTTTGCGACGTCTAAAATACTTAGAAAATTTTATTCGACAATACCTAAGTTGAATTATTTTTTGTTATTTATTTGATAAAAAATTAACAATTAATTTTAAAACAACTTAACCACTGTAAAACAAATAGTTACCTTCATTAAACTTTCATGATCCTAGAAATAAAAAAGGGAAAAATGCTATGCAAATTCCCCTTTTTATTAAAACAACAACAAACTAAAAAAAAACTCACAAAAATCAACTCAAACGATGATTACTTGAGAGTAACCTTTTGTCCTTTTTTCACAACATCCGTTGGTGAGGACAATCCATTTAATTTCATTAAACTTTCAACCTTAACTCCCTCTAGTTGAGAAATAGTCAGTATCGTTAAATCTTGCGCGTAAGTCTTCGATTCTACGGCACCCTTTCCTCTTTTCGGGTGAATATTGACAACATCACCTGCAGTTAACTTAGAATTTCCCTTCTTAACATCGTTGTATTTATGCAACTGATTCAACGTCATTCCAAATTCTTCTGCAATTTTATAATAAGTATCTCCTTTCTTTGCAACTACATATTTCACCTTATTGTCATGTAATAAGGTTTCTCTTGTCTTTCCGATAACAAGCTCAACTTCATTTTTATTTGTTGATTTTGTTTTTGAAATTGTACTCTTTATTTTTTGTCCAACAGTTTTTTCTGTTGTTTCCTCTTTCTTATCTACCTTATCTACTGTTTTTGAATTACTCTTCTCTGTTTTTGTTAAAACATTTCCGTCTTTAGAAGGAGAATTCAAAACTAATTGATCGTATTTATACAACTCTGACGATTCAATCAGATTGATTAATAACTCTGGGTATTTTGGATTTGTAGCATATCCTGCTGCTTTCAGACCTTTAGCCCACGACTTATAATCATCTATTTGATACGTAAACAATGCTGCATAACGTTGTTTTCCTGTCAAAAACTTACTGTGATCTTCGTAAGATAATGAAGCATCACTGTACTTACGGAAACATTCATTTTTAGCATCATCATCTTTGTACATGCGATCTCCTGTCCAATCATGACATTTAATTCCAAAATGATTGTTTGCCAATCTTGCTAAATCGGAATTACCATTCCCCGATTCCAAAATCCCTTGAGCTAATGTAATACTCGCTGGTATTTTATGATACATCATTTTCTCCATTGCTACACGTGACCAAGTGGCAATGTATTCTTCTTTCGAAATTAATTTTGTGTTGGATGCCGCAGATTGAAATGCTAGCAGCAAACCATAAATAAGCATCATTTTTTTCATAATCTTTGTTGTTGTTAACACTTATTACGGACGTTTTCAACAATTGTTTCAAAAAATGTTGAAAAGTTTGATTTTTTTCTTGATTTAACGAATCTGTTTCTAAAGTAATATCTTTGTCAAAACGTTTCAACATGCTAGATATTCAGTTACTCAATGAAATTTGCACTATTCCTGGTGCACCTGGTTTTGAACAAAAAATTCGTTCAAAAATTATCGAAGAAATTAAACCTTATGTTGACCAACTAGAGATTGACAACATGGGAAATGTATATGCAATCCGCAAAGGTAAGCAGAACAAAAAAGTCATGGTTGGGGCTCACATGGACGAAATTGGATTCATCGTGACACACATTGATGACAAAGGTTTTATTCGTATTCATCCATTGGGAGGTTTTGACCCCAAAACATTGACAGCACAACGTGTAATCATCCATGGTAAGAAAGATATCATTGGTGTAATGGCTTCTAAACCGATACACGTGATGAGTCCTGAAGAGCGCAATAAGATTGCAACACTGAATGATTACTTCATCGACACGGGATTAGATGCTGAAGAAGTTAAAAAGTATATTCAAATTGGAGACAGTGTAACGCGTGAGCGTGAATTTATCGAAATGGGAAATTGTGTCAATGGAAAATCACTTGACAATAGATTAGCCGTTTATATCACAATTGAATTATTGAAACAAGTAAAAGACTTAGAATTACCATACGATCTGTATGCTGTTTTCACTGTTCAAGAAGAAGTTGGAATTCGTGGTGCTAATGTAGCAACATTGAAAGTGAACCCTGATTTTGGTTTTGGACTTGACACAACAATTGCATTTGATCTACCTGGAGCTGCTCCTCATGAAATGATTACAAAATTAGGAGAAGGTACAGCAATCAAACTGATGGATGCTTCTGCAATTTGCGATTACCGCATGGTTGATTTCATGAAAAAGACAGCAGACAAGCACTCCATCAAGTGGCAACCGGAGATTCTAACTGCAGGAGGTACAGATACCGCTGGGATTCAACGCATGACTGCAGGAGGTTCTATCGCAGGCGCTGTTTCTATTCCGACTAGGCATTTGCACCAAGTAATCGAAATGGCACACAAAGAAGATATTGCCAATAGTATTCTTTTGTTGAAATATTGTATTTTAGAATTAGATCAATACGATTGGTTGTTCTAAACGTCACTCCATAAAAAAAGGTACTGCTCAAAAAAACAGTACCTTTTTTAGTTTCTCAATTTTTAGACTGCGTAGATTTTATCAAACACAGCTTTGTATTTCTCTACAATGATTTTTCGTTTCAACTTCAACGTTGGAGTCAATTCACCCGTTTCAATGCTAAATTCATTCGGAAGTAATTCGACACGTTTCAATTGCTCCCAATTTCCAAACTTTTTATTCACCTCATTTACAACTTGTTCAATACGAGCTTTTACTTCAGGAAGTTCAATAATTTCTTGATTTGTTTTATTCTTCAAATCAATTCCTTTTCTCTCTCCCCAATCTTTCAAGAATGCAAAATTAGGTACGATAAACGCTGAAGGGAATTTTTGTCCCTCACCAACAACCATGATTTGTTCAATAAAGCGAGATTCTTTAAATGTATTCTCCATGATTTGAGGAACAATGTATTTTCCTCCAGAAGTTTTGAAGATTTCCTTTTTACGATCTGTAATTCGCAAGAATTTACCTTCTACGAAATCACCGATGTCTCCAGTGTGAAACCAACCATCCGCATCAATAGCTTCAGCTGTAGCTTCAGGATTATTGTAATACCCCATCATGACATTTGGACCTTTCACCAAAATCTCCCCATCTTCAGCAATTTTCACTTGAACC
>DATGOZ010000085.1:0-5452 GCA_035305395.1 Taishania sp.
GGCTTTGAGGTTTTTGTTTGCACAGGGGAGTTTATTCAGGATCACGGAGTAATCCTGTTGATGTCACACATTTAAATAGTAAAATATTATTTTTTAACATATTACGCTTTTTATTTTTAATCCGTGGCACTTTTTGTGTCACTAATTATGTTATATTATGAGCATAAAATGGATTCTCAATCCATTCAAGCTAACGATACTATCTAAAGCTTGTTAAAGAGTGTGTTTGAACCAACGCACGGACAGAAAAATAAAAAGCACGACCGCAACATTGGCTTGATAACCAATAATTTGAGAGTATTCAAAGTTCGCTTCTTAAGTTTTTGTTTCTGAATTTATTATCTTTTCATTCTGAAAGCAAAATTATTTTTAAACTTTGAATTGGCTTGCATGCAAACAAAAATAAAATCGATATTGATAATAGCAAGCAGCAAGAACCTAGCTATTAATTGAATATGGAATCAATTGCATTCATTGATACAGAGATTGAGCCTTCGAGTCAAAAAGTTACTGACATTGGTTGTGTTAAGGATAATGGAGCTTCTTTTCATAAATCTTCGGTTACCGAGTTTATTCAATTTTTGAATGGAATACAATTTATTTGCGGACACAACATCTTAAATCATGACATAAAATATATCGGAAAAGCAATAAATGATGCAGGCATAAATACTACAAATATTATAGATACATTGTATCTATCTCCACTACTTTTTCCGGCCAAGCCATATCATGCCTTATTAAAAGACGATAAATTACAATCGGAAGACACCAACAACCCTTTGAATGATTCCATCAAAGCAAAAGATTTGTTATATGATGAAATTGCAGCCTTCAAGCAAACTGACGAAACTTTAAAAGAAATTTTTTACTTACTGTTGAATGATAAAAAGGAGTTCCAATCCTTTTTTCGTTTCATTGAATATACAGGTGTAGGCAATGAAATTGAAAAACTGATTCGAATAAGGTTTGAAGGAGAAATTTGTACACAGGTTGATTTGACAAAGATAATCTCAAGGCATCCCATTGAACTCGCTTACTGTTTATCCCTTATCAACTCTTTCATTCTTCACAAAAAAAATCACTCAATCACACCACGTTGGGTTCTGAAGAATTACCCTGAAGTTGAGCGAATAATGCTCCATTTGCGAAACAAACCTTGCCTCACAGGTTGTTCGTATTGTGACAATGCATTAGATATTTATAAAGGCTTAAAAAGATTTTTTGGCTTTGATTCATTCAGAACTTATGATGGAGAGCCGTTGCAGGAGAAAGCAGTTAAAGCTGCGGTTGACAACAAATCAATACTTGCAGTTTTCCCTACGGGTGGTGGAAAATCAATCACATTTCAAGTTCCTGCACTGATGAGTGGCGAAAATGTGAAAGGGTTAACTGTTGTTATCTCTCCCTTGCAATCGTTAATGAAAGATCAAGTTGACAATTTAGAAAAAAATGGAATCATAGAAGCCGTAACCATAAATGGGTTACTTGACCCGATTGAAAGAGCAAAGTCATTTGAAAGAGTTGAAGATGGCTCCGCAACTATTCTTTATATTTCGCCTGAATCACTACGTTCACGAACAATTGAAAGATTAATTTTAGGAAGAAAGATTGTTCGCTTTGTAGTTGATGAGGCTCACTGTTTCTCTTCATGGGGACAGGATTTCAGGGTGGATTATTTATACATCGGTGATTTTATAAAGTCAATTCAGCAAAAGAAAAATCTTGAAGATGCAATTCCTGTATCATGTTTCACAGCAACAGCAAAGCAAAAAGTCATTGAAGATATTCGTGATTACTTTAAAGAAAAGCTTTCGCTTGACCTTGAAATCTATACTTCAAAAGCATCAAGGACAAATCTTCAATATAAAGTTTTTGAAAAAGATGACGAAGAAGAAAAGTATCAAACGATTAGAGATTTGATTGAAGAGAAAAATTGCCCTATAATTATTTATGTGTCAAGAACGAGAAAGGCCTATCTGCTCGCTGATCGATTAAGCAAAGATGGTTTTAATGCTAAACCATATCACGGAAAGATGGATAAACAAGAAAAGTCTGAAAATCAAGATTCATTTATCAACGGAGAAACTCAAATCATGATAGCAACTTCTGCATTTGGAATGGGGGTTGACAAAAAGGATGTCGGTTTGGTCATTCACTATGAGATTTCTGATTCATTGGAAAATTACATTCAGGAAGCAGGAAGAGCAGGAAGGGACGAAAACATTGTTGCAGATTGTTTTGTATTGTTTAATGAAGAAGACCTTAGTAAGCACTTCATTTTACTTAATCAAACCAAACTTTCAATTAAGGAAATTCAGCAGATTTGGAAAGCAATTAAAGAGATTACAAGATTTCGTTTAACAGTTTCAAATTCTGCTTTGGAAATTGCACGCAAAGCAGGTTGGGATGATAATGTTGTAGAAATTGAAACAAGAGTAACAACAGCCATAGCAGCATTGGAAGATGCCGGCTATTTGAAGCGAGGGCAAAATGTGCCAAGAGTTTTTGCAAACAGTATTCTTTCCAAAAATGCACAAGAAGCGATTGGTAAAATTAATACTTCTGAAAGATTTAACGAGAAGCAAAAAGAAAAAGGAATCAGAATCATCAAGAAACTTTTTTCAAGCAAAAGCAGAAAACAATCAAATGAAGAATCAGCCGAATCAAGAATTGATTATATCAGCGATCATTTGGGAATGGTGAAGGAAGAAGTGATAAACATCGTGAATCTTCTTCGTGAAGAAAAGATTTTGGCCGATGCAAAAGATTTGACAGCATTCATCAAGAAGGGAGAACATAAAAATCGTTCGCTTAACATTGTTGCAGAATTCTGTAAGATTGAAAACTTTTTACTGTCTGAATTGGAAGAAGAGGAAAAGACATATTACATCAAGGAGCTGAATGAAAAAGCCGAGGCGCAAGGTAGTGAAAATGTTAGTGTCAGTAAAATCAAAACCATCATCAACTTTTGGGCAATCAAGAATTGGATTAAACAACAAAATTTAGAATATTCAAAAAACCATATTGCAGTAGTTTGCCTGCATCCTAAAGATGTACTAAAGGAAAAATTAGAAAGACGGCATGAGTTGGCAAAGTTCATTGTTGAATTTCTTTATGATAAAACCAATTTGGATTTTTCAGAAGATGAGGTAGGAAAAGAAGAAGTGTTAGTTGAGTTTTCAGTTCATGAATTAAAAAAGGCTTATGAGGACAGCTCAAGTCTGTTTAAACTAACAATTAGTATCTCTGATATAGAAGAAACTCTCTTTTATCTCTCAAGAATTGAGGCCATCAAAATTGAAGGAGGTTTTCTTGTTATGTATAACCGTTTGACTATTGAGCGAGTTGAACAAGACAATAAAAAGCGTTATACAAAAGATGATTATCAGAAGCTGAATCAGTTCTACGAATCCAAGATTCAGCAAATTCATATTGTCGGTGAATATGCAAAGAAAATGATTAGCGACTATAAGAATGCTTTACAGTTTGTGGAAGACTACTTCCAACTAAATTATTTTTCTTTTCTTAAAAAATACTTTCCTGGAAGTAAAGTTGATGATCTTAAGCTTAAAATGACTCCAACTAAGTTCAAGCAACTTTTCGGAGAACTTTCGCCAGCACAGTTGAGCATTATTAAAGACAATGATGCAAAACACATTGTTGTTGCTGCCGGACCAGGAAGTGGAAAAACAAGGGTATTGGTTCATAAGCTTGCCTCGTTACTTCTGATGGAAGATGTAAAACATGAACAGTTGCTGATGGTAACTTTTTCCAGAGCGGCAGCAACGGAATTCAAGAAACGTCTGTTCAAACTCATAGGCAACGCAGCTCACTATATTGAGATTAAGACTTTTCACTCTTACTGCTTTGATTTGTTAGGTAAAATAGGAAGCTTGGAAAAATCAGATGTGATTTTAAAAAAGACGGTTGATAAAATCAAAAATAAAGAAGTTGAAGCAAGCCGAATAACAAAAACCGTCTTAGTGATTGACGAAGCACAGGACATGGATGAGGATGAATTCAATCTGATCAGTGTTTTGATGGAGCAGAATGAGGAAATGAGGGTGATTGCAGTTGGTGATGACGATCAGAACATTTATGAATTCAGAGGAGCAAGTTCAAAGTACCTCGAACAATTTATTAAGGTCAATAGAGCTACCAAGTATGAATTAATTGAGAACTACAGGAGCAAAAGTAATCTTGTGAACTACACAAACCAGTTTGTACAAAGGATTCAGCATCGATTGAAAGACGCCCCAATAATTCCAAAACAAGGCGACAACGGAAAAATAAAATTGGTTCGTTATCAAAGCAACAACCTCATTATTCCGCTTGTGCAAGATATACTTAGGACTGATCTTACAGGAACTACATGTGTGCTTACGAAAACAAATGAGGAAGCATTACAGATAACTGGGCTTCTTTTGAAAAATAATATACAAGCTAAATTAATTCAAACGAATGACGGATTCAGTCTGTATAATCTTGAGGAAGTCAGATTCTTTTTAAGCCAGTTGAATTTGGCTGATGATGTTTATATAATCAGTGATAATTTATGGGAAAAGGCAAAACGGGAGTTGATAGGTAAGTTTCGGAATAGCACTAAGTTAGAAGTATGTAACAATATTATCAAAGACTTTGAAGCAACTAATCCTAAGAAGAAATACAAGTCCGATTTGGAAGTTTTCATTCGCGAATCCAAATTGGAAGATTTCTTCAATGAAAATGGAGAAACAATTTTTGTTTCAACCATTCATAAAGCAAAGGGAAAGGAGTTTGACAATGTTTTCCTTATACTGGAAAATTTCAATCCAATAACGGATAAGGCCAAACGACAATTGTATGTTGCCATGACCAGAGCTAAACAAAATTTAACTGTTCATGTGAATTCAAACTTACTAGATAATCTTTTAGTAGAGAATATAGAGCGAGTTGAGGATAGAGAAATTCATTTACCACCAAATGAGTTAGTAATGCATCTTACTCATAGGCATATATACCTTGGATATTTTGAATTTGTTCAACATCGAATTAAGCATATGATAAGTGGAGATTTGCTTATTATAAAAGAGCTAGGTTGTGAAAATTCAAATGGAGAACTTGTTTTAAAATTTTCTCAGGAATTTCTTAGAATCATAGAAGAACAATTATCCAATGGATTTCAATTAAAAAGTGCCAAAGTGAACTTCATTGTTTACTGGCTTAAGGAAGGTTCGGAACAAGAGATCAAAGTTATATTACCAGAACTTTATTTTGAGAAAAATTGACACCATCCCAAAAATGTGTAAAATTTTAAACTCCAAAAAAACAAACCAAACCCCATATAATACATTTGCCAAAGAACCGGTTCAGTCAACACGTCGTGTATGTTGGATCGTGCCGACCACACGAACGCTTAGTTATTGGTATTAGCCATTCTTAGCATCCACAATATAGTTTAACCAGGGTC